>JBDHXA010000094.1:0-10449 GCA_039810485.1 Chlorobiota bacterium
AATACTTGGATGGAAAACTCCAATTCAAGTATTTACTGATAATTACAAAAGTGTTGCACTTCAGTGTTGAATCCGCCAGAGCAATCAGAAAAAAACTTTTGCCTATTCTAAAATCAAGTGCTGTTCAATGCGCCTCTTCCCAATTGTTTCCTATGCCTATTTCGACGACAACCGGCACATTGCCAAGAGTGTACGCATTTTCCATCTGTTCTTTTACTATCGTGCGCAGATCGTCTAATTCTTCCTCTCGCGCTTCAAACACCAATTCGTCATGAATTTGCAGAATCATCATCGAGCGCATTTTATATTTCTTCATTGCTGCGTGAACATGAATCATAGCAAGTTTCATCATATCGGCGGCTGTCCCCTGAATAGGCATATTTACTGCCGCACGCTCGGATGCCTGACGTAGTGTTTGATTGCGGCTTGTCAGCATAGGAAAGTATTTTCGCCTGCCAAGCAGCGTTCTAGCAAATCCTTTTTCTCGTGCAGTTTCTAATGTATCGTCCATGTATCGACGTATTCCGGCGTATTGTGCGAAGTACTGGTCAATAATTGACTTTGCCTCGCTGCGTGAAATGCCAAGCTGCTGCGATAAGCCAAAAGCGCCTTGACCGTACATTATTCCAAAATTTACGGTTTTGGCAATGCGGCGTTGCTGCTGGCTTACCGCTGAAATATCTGTATTGAACAAGGCGGCTGCTGTTGCCGCATGAATGTCTTTTCCGTGGCGAAAAGCGTCTGTTAACACAGGATCGTCTGCAACGTGCGCCATAATGCGAAGTTCGATTTGAGAGTAATCAGCCGATAGTAATACTGCATCTTTTCTTTGAGAAACAAAAGCTTGTCTGATAGAGCGCCCAATATCTGTTCGAATCGGAATATTTTGCAGATTTGGATCTGACGATGAAAGCCGCCCTGTTCCTGCAGCCGTTTGATTGAACGTTGTATGAATGCGCCCGGTTTGCAGATTTATCATTCGCGGAAGAGCATCCACGTAGGTGGATTGCAATTTCTGCAATTGACGGTGTTCGAGAATCATTCCAGCTATGGGAAAATCGGCGGAAAGATCCGATAAAACCGAAACATCTGTGCTGTAACCGGATTTGTTTTTCTTTGTTGCCGGCAGCATAAGTTTTCCAAAAAGAATTTCTCCAACTTGTTTTGGAGAATCAATATTAAACTCGACGTCTGCTTCGCGAAATATTTCCGCTCTCAAACGGCGTACTTCATTTTGGATTTTTTCTGATATTGTTCCTAAAACAGAAGTATCTAATGCAACGCCATTATGCTCCATTTCCACAAGGACTTCCACAAGGGGAAATTCAATAGTTCGCGCTATTTTTTCTAAACTTTCATCAGCAATTTTCTTATCGAGAATATGGTAAAGTTTCAACGTTACATCGGCATCTTCCGCAGCGTATTCCGCTACTTTGTCCAAAGGAGCGTCGAGCATCGAACCCTGCTTCTTATCTCCTATCAACGTTGTAATTGGAATTGGCTTGTAATTCATCCAGCGCTCTGCAAGCGCGTCCATACTATGCTGTTTGTCAGGGTCGAGAACATAGTCGGCAAGCATTGTGTCGAATACAATTGGCGATAAATTTATGCCGTGACGCTTCAGAATTAAAGCGTCGAATTTAATATTTTGTCCAATTTTTGAAATTTCTGGATTTTCCAGCAGCTTCTTCATTTCTCCGAGAATGGAATGCCACTGCAATCTGCCTGACGAATAATCCTCTTTAGGCTCTGCGAACAAAGAGTGTTGATCTGCATCTTGCTCATAATCAATGTCTTCTACGGAATATGGCTCTGTGGCTATGAAAAAAGAACGACCTTCGAGCGCGCATAACGCTACGCCAACAATGCCGCAATTCATGGCGTCGAGTGATGTTGTCTCCAAATCAACCGACACAGCTTCTGCTTTGTGCAATTCCTGCAGCATTGAGCTAAACGCGGCATCTGATGCAACCAAAATATAATTGTGGGGAATATCTGCAATGGTTTGAAAAGATGATGCGTATTCGTATTGTACTGTAGGTTTAATATAGCCTTTGAGAGAATCAGAATCTTCTGTCGAAACAGAAGGTATTTTTACTTCTCTTTCGGCAAAAACGGCTTTCTTTTTCTGCCATTTTGCGCGTAATGTGCTGAAATTCATCGCGCTAAAAAACTGATCAAGCTCGTCAAAACGCGGCGTTTGCCAATGACAGTCGCTCGGAGTTATGTCGGTGGGGACTTCAGTGTGAATTGTTACTAATTCCTTTGATAAAAAAGCATCGTTGCGATGCGATTCAAGTTTTTGACGGACGGATTCTTTGCCTATATTTTGCAAGTTATCATAAATGCCTTCTAATGAGCCAAATTGCTCTACCAATGGCACAGCTGTTTTTTCACCAATTCCATTAACTCCCGGGACATTATCCGAAGCATCACCGGTAAGCGCCAGCACATCAATTACTTGTGCAGGAGCAACGCCTAATCTTACCTTGACGGCAGCTGCGTCGTACAAATTATATTCGCCTGAATCTTTGCCCGGCCGCAGAATTTTTACACGGTCATTTACCATTTGAAAATAATCTTTGTCGGACGATATACAATACACTTCCGAACCGCTTTCTGAAGCGTGACGCGCAAGCGTTCCGACGATATCGTCTGCTTCATAGCCAGCCATTTCAATGCGGCGAATTCCAAGAGCATCAACAAGCTCCTTTATTCTAACGAGCTGCGGTGCAAGATCTTCTGGAAATGCCTGTCTGTTTGCCTTATAATCTGCGTAGCGTTCATGACGGAAAGTCGGCTCTTTTGTGTCGAAAACGGCTGCAATGTATTCCGGTTTTTCGCGCTCGAGCAGCGAAGTAAGAATATTGGCAAAGCCGAATACGGCGCTTGTAGGTTCGCCTGCAATAGATTGAAGTCCTGAACGGCTAAGGGCATGATAGGCGCGAAACACCAAGCCCATGGCGTCAATCAAATATAATCGTTCCATCAGATAAAGAAAAGGTATAGAAATATTGCGAAGTTATTTCGTAAGGAAAAAACTTTGCAAAATTGCCGCAGCGCAGTGTTGCAATAAAAATGATTCGAGCAAAATATTAAATAATTCTTCGGCGGCAGTCATTTAATCAATTCTAATTTTTTTAATTCATGTCCAAGTTTTTTGCTGAAAATATTTGCTCCTGTCGCGTTTAAGTGCATTGCATTGTAAAACAAACTGCGGTTAAAACAAATATCATCATTGGAATAATTGAGAAACGGCAGTTTGTATTTTTGCGACAACGTTTTATAAACATTTAAAATAGAATTTCTATTCGAAATATATTTTTGTCCTTCGATATATTCCGGTGAAAATACAAAAAATAGAGTAATTCCAGTGTTTTGACATTCTTTGATAAATGTTTCGAGCAAATCAATACGTGAAGTGTCGATTTGAACGGTTATTGATTCATTTTTAATTTTTGCTTTGTCCAAATCGTCATTCCATGTTCGGTCAATGCCTTTAAAACCACGATGACGATAACAGTCAGAATTACAGTTGAAAAAAGTATTGTAAAGAACTCGACTTTTTCCAATATAGCGTAGAATAGGAATAAAATAATCAGATTTATCAAAACCTGAATATGAAGAAGTAAACGTCATAATATCCTTGTTGAAAAGCATATACGGCAAAAACTGTTCTTCATTATAAAGATTGTCAGCGCGTTCAATCGTAAAATCATCTAAGGAAAGAATAATATATTTTGGCTTTTTATTGTATTTCAAAAATTCTTTGTGTCGTAAATATTGCAGCCGGATATTATGTCCATCAATACCAAAATTATACACAGATTTTCCTAAGCTGTCGCTAAGAAAATCTGGATTGAAATGCACCCAAGCCCTCGAAGATCCATAAATTGCAATATCACAGGAAGCACGAGAATTATATATATCGTTCCAAACTTCCAATTCACCTTGATAATCATGAGAATTTTTAAAAAAATGAGAAATAAGAGCGTCCAAAGGATAAGCTAATGCAGCAAGTGGCAATAAGAACAGCAATATTTTTGCAACAAATTTTCTCATATATTAAAACTGAAAATAAATAAATTGCTGTTCCTTTCCGCCGAATATAAAAATAGCAAGTATTATTGCATAGTACATAGCATAGCGCACCGGACGATTCCACTTTTTAGATATTCTTGAAATTGCATGCTGTTCTTCTCTGCCATACCATTCAACAATCATAAAAACAGCAGTTAGCATCAAAGTTATTACGGCTTTTACTTTTCCGTCAAAATTAGGAACGGTGAAGAGAGAAGGTGAAAGTATTGCTGAAATAATGCTTAGAGCATGCTCGATTGAATGCGCTCTGAAAAATATCCATGCAAATACAGCAAGAGCAAAAGTGAAAGACATTTGAAAAACATCTTTTATTGTCGGCCAAAATTGACCTTGAGCGATTGTTTCCACATGTTGTCGGTTTGTCCTCATCAAAACAGATGGCATAATAAAAAGTGCGTTCAACGCTCCCCATGCAATGAATGTCCAATTGGCTCCGTGCCAAAATCCGCTTACAATAAAGATGATGAATGTATTACGGATGCGGGTCCAATTTCCGCCTCTGCTTCCGCCAAGAGGAATATAGAGATAATCTCTGAACCACGAAGAAAGCGAAATGTGCCAGCGACGCCAAAACTCAGCCATATCTCTTGAAAAATATGGAAATGCGAAATTTCGCAGCAAGTCGAAACCGAATAGCCGCGCCGTCCCTATCGCAATATCGGAATATCCCGAAAAATCGCCGTAAATCTGAAAAGTAAAGAATATAGCACCCAACGCTAGTGTGCTGCCGGATAGATTAGAAGAATTGTTAAATATTTGATTGGCAAATTCGGCACAATTGTCGGCAATGACAATCTTCTTAAACAATCCCCAAAGTATTTGCCGCATTCCGTCCACCGCTTTAAAATAGTCGAAAGTTCTTTCTTTTTTTATCTGCGGCAGCAAGTGCGTGGCGCGTTCAATAGGACCGGCAACAAGCAAAGGAAAAAAACTCACAAAAACTGCATAGTCCGCAAAATTTTTTTCCGCGCTTATTTTGCTGTTGTAAATATCTATAATGTATGATAATCCGTGAAAAGTATAGAATGAAATTCCCACCGGCAATATAACGCTTAACGTCCAAGGATGCATTTGCCATCCAATTTGAGACATAGATTCGGCCAAAGATTCAATAAAAAAATTATAATACTTGAAAATGCCGAGAAATCCGAGATTTACTGTAATGCTTAGCCAAAACCAAAATCGTTTGACTTTTTTGGATTGCGCGCCCTGCATTCTCAACCCTATAAAAAAATCAAGGAGAGTTGAGAAGATGAGAAGAAAAAGGAATCGCCAATCCCACCAGCCATAAAAAAAATAGCTTGCCGCAAGCAAAAAAATATTCTGTGTCCTAATTCTTTTACCTGTAAAAAACCAATAGTATATAAACACTATCAGTAAAAAGATGGCAAATCCGATTGAGTTAAAAAGCATTTGTATATTTTGTCAGTTAATTTTAGTTTTTGCCTACAATGTATCTTGACATAATCCGCAATTTAACAGTTTCCAATTTTGAATAAGCAATGAAATAACGAAACTGTTGCAGTTACCATGCAACAATGGCGCAAAATGGCACGATAACAAGAGGTTGAGCGTCCAAGCATCTTTATTTTTGAATTTTTTCCTAAAACAAAGCAATTGGATAATTTAAAAGCGCGCATAGCCGACGATGTTTTTGCCGGACGTATCGTAGAAATATCGGATGAAGATCTAAGTGTTCTCGATAAAGAAACAGCGAGGCAAATTGCGAATGATTTTGGCAGCAGGTCTTTAATGCGGCTTCCCGATAAAGAAGCGCGTTTCTTTGAGTGGCTGCGCGAACATGACGAGTCGGTATGGAATGATCTATGGGGCGATTCTTCTCAAGAACATCTCTACGTTGTAGGGCTTTCATTTTTGCCTTTATTGCTTGATACGGTGCGCGGCTTCCCAATTTGCGATTTGCTTAGCAACGACAATTACTATTTTACTCCGGTTCATATATTGGGAGGCGATGCAGAGCATTATATTTCTGCTGTCAAAGAGCGATTTTTGAATAAAGATCGTTTAACGCATGCCCAACTGCTTGCGCTTGAGATTTCTATGGCGCCAATAGATATTTGGCGTTTCGGCTATCATCATGGCATTTCGCCGGAAGCTGCCAAACAAGCAGCTGCAACACTTGTTGCCGACGGCATTATCGTTCATTTTCGCACTGCAGAACAGCTTGCTAATTTTGTAGAATTTTCCTAAATCATTATTTAACATGCAATATCAAACAATAAACCGCTTTTCTTCTGCCATTCTGCTTCTGTTCTTGTCGAGCTTTGCAGCATTTTCTCAGCAAAAGTCTCCGGTGTTGAACGCCATGAAAGCAGAATTAGAGCGGGCAATGAAACAGCTTGCCTCACAACCTGTTCCGCCGTATTTTATCGGCTATGGCGCAACAGAAACGCAAAGCATTAGATTGTCAGCTTCATTTGGCAAAATTGACCTTGAAGATGCAACCGTAAATCGCATACTCGATATTGATATTCGTACCGGCGATTACAACGTGGATAATACTCATGCCATTCGCGGCAGCCGTTTTGAAATGGGTGGCAGCGGACGCAGCATATCACTTCCTCTCGGCGACGATGAAAAAGCTTTGCGTCAGGCAATTTGGATTGCTACCGACAGAAATTATAAAAAGGCGGTGGAACGATATGGAAAAGTAAAGACAAATTTGGCCGTAAAAGTAAAAGAAGAAGACAGCTCGGCTGATTTTTCACGGGAAACAGCAGCGAAATTTATTGAATCAACAGCCACATATACTTTCGACACATCTGCTTGGAGAGCGAGAATACAGCGTCTTTCGGCATTGTTTGAAGCAGATCCTAAAATTTACCGCGGAAATGTATATATTCAAGCCGACATATTGACAAAATACTTTGTAAGCAGCGAGGGCGCTGTAATTCAAACCAGCGAGCCAAATGTGCGTCTTTTTGTACAAGGCATGACCAAATCCGACGACGGCATGACGCTGCCTCTTTATCGAAGTTATTTTGCGTTTTCTCCCGAAGGATTGCCGTCCGAAAATAAAATTTCAGCCGATATTCGAAGCGTTGTGGAGCTTCTCGGAAGATTGCGAAATGCGCCGCTTGCCGAGACATATACCGGACCGGCAATACTTTCCGGCGAATCGTCAGGCGTATTTTTTCATGAGATTTTCGGCCATCGCGTAGAAGGCCACCGCCAGAAAGACCCGAACTCAAGCCAAACATTCAAATCATTCCTCGGCAAAAAAATATTGCCTGATTTTATTGACGTTGTGTTCGACCCAACCATCAAAACGCTTGCCGGGCAAGATATAGTCGGCTATTTCAAATACGACGACGAAGGAGTGCAGGCAAGAAAAGTAGTTGCTGTGGAAAATGGAATTTTCCGTAATTTCTTGATGTCGCGCTCTCCAATCGAGAATTTTCCCAATTCAAATGGGCACGGTCGTCGCCAAGCGGGCTATAAACCCGTGTCTCGTCAGTCGAACTTACTTGTCTTGGCGCATAAGCAAACTACATTCGACTCGCTAAAGCAGATGCTTCGCAACGAGTGTAAAAAGCAGAACAAAGAGTATGGATTGTATTTTGTTGAAATTTCTGGGGGATTTACCTTCACAGGGCGCACCGTGCCGAATGCATTCAACGTGCAGCCGCTAGTAGTGTATAAAATCTACGCCGACGGCCGTCCTGACGAGCTTGTGCGCGGCGTTGATTTGATTGGCACTCCTCTTACAACGTTCAATAATATTATCGCCGCGGCGAATGACGTTGGAATTTTCAACGGAGTTTGCGGGGCTGAATCCGGCGGAGTTCCGGTCTCGGCCAGCTCGCCCTCGCTTCTTGTGTCAACCATCGAAGTGCAGAAAAAACAAAAATCACAGGCAAAACCGCCTCTGCTTGATTCGCCTGAAACGGGCAAAAGCGAATAGCAACAACTAAACGCACTATAGATATGGCGCAAAGCAAGAGAAAAACTGTTTTATTGAAAAGTGCGCATGAACAATTTACTCAAAGCGTTGTTATGTTGTTGCAAAACTAAATGTTTGCCGAAAACCGGAATTGTATCCATTCTACTGTTTGCATTCTTGCAAGCGCCTGTAGTTGCTGCCGATGATATTCCAACCTCAGGCATAACTGCCGGAGTTTTACAAGGTAAATATCTTTTTGCAGAGGCTGGATATTCTTACGGAGTAAAAATATATTGGCCGAAGTCGTCGCAGATAAAAGGGTACGGTGCATTCACACTCGGCGCTGAAGGCGGATATTCGGAAGGCAGATTTGTAGCGGCGCCTAAAATTACCTTTACGATGAATTTGTTTGTGTCGTTTGGCGCCAGCATTGTGTATTACACCGACTTTAATCTTGGCGGTATGCGATTCCGTCCTGAAATAGGAATTGGAACTCTCGGTCTTCGCCTGATGTATGGAAGAAATATTACGATGGCAAATTATGAGTTTCCGGGCATAAATGTCGACAATCTGATGATAAGCGTTTATTTGCCTGTTTTCGACTCAAAATGACAAGCGCACTTTATTACAAAAATTCATGAGCAGCAAACTACGAACGCTTGCCTCAGACACGTTAGTCTATGGACTTGCAACGATAGTCGGTCGTTTCCTGACATTTTTGCTCACGCCGCTTTACACAAATTTTCTGCCTTCCAAAGAAGAATTTGGCGCGGTTGCCTATTTATATTCAATTCTCGGCTTTGTAAATATTTTGTATGGATTTGGCGCCGACTCCGCTTTTTTACGTTTTTACGATCCTGATGATGACAGGCACTCGCGCACTGTTTTCAGCATGTCGTTAGGGATAATTACGGCAGTTGGCTTGGCGGGAACTGCTTTGTGTTTTGTTGCAGCCGAGCAAATTTCTGTTGGTTTGTTTTCTCGTGCAGATTATACTTCGTTAGTGCGTATAGCGGCTCTTATGCCTCTTTTTGACGCATTGGTTATCGTTCCTTATGCCTATTTGCGCATGAAGCGGCGTTCGAAGCGATTCGCGCTGCTCAAACTCGCTGCTATTTTGGTAAATGTCGGAGCCAATTGGCTGCTGTTAGTTAATCTGCATTGGGAGATAACAGGCGTCATTGTGGCAGGTACGGGCGCATCTATTGCAGCCGCAATTATGACTATTCCAGAGATTACGAGGAATCTTCGACTTGCTTTCGATGTAAAATTACTGAAGGAAATGCTGAGATTTGCTTTGCCTACCATTCCTTCGTCATTTTCTTCTATGATGCTGCAAGTTGCTGACAGACCGGTTATGATGTTTCTTGCAGGAAGCGCAGCTGTGGGAATGTATCAAGCAAATTATCGGCTAGGTATGCCTATGATGCTGGCAGTATTAGTGTTTGAATATGCGTGGAAGCCCTTCTATCTTAGCCATAGAAAAGATCCCGAAATCGGCTCGTTGCTTTCGCGCGCATTAGTGTATTTTACTGCAATATGCGGTGCTATTTTCTTGGGCGGGTCGCTGTTTATAGAATATGTCGTGCGCCTACCTTTTCCGGGAGGCAAATTTATTAATCCTGCATATTGGAGCGGACTTGGCATTGTTCCGGTTATCCTTGCCGCCTATTACTTTAACGGTGTTTTTGTTCATTTGTCGGCAGCTTTTCACATCACAAAACGCACCGGCTATTTGCCAATGGCTACAGCAGCTGCAGCAGGCGCTAACGTTGTGCTTAATTTTATATTGATACCGTATTTTGGCATTATCGGAGGCGCTTGGGCAACATTTGGCGCATATCTCATAAGCGCGGTGCTTGCTTGGCGTTTTGCTCGCAAAATCTATCCAGTTAACTATGATTGGCGAAGCATTGGAATCATTGCAGCAATTGTAGCGGCGCTTTTTACGGCGAATATGTTTTATCCACATTTTTGGCTGCGTCTTGTTTTATTTATTATGTTTCCCACATCCCTTGTTGCCATTGGCATTATACCGTTGAGCATGATTGAAAAAGTTTTGAAAAAAATATCTCGTTCTTCATAAAAATTATGCGCTTTATATTGCCGTATCACCTCGATTTCAATTCACGTTAAATTTTAGTTTAACAAACTTTAAAAATTCGCAGATTCAACAGTGAAGTGCAACGGATGAAATAAATAAAGAGTTGGTTTAAGTGTCATAGTTCAACAACCCAACGACGAGTTTATCACAAACGGAGCACAATATGCCCAGCGGCTATACACACCTAACGCAAGAGCAAAGATACGGAATTGAAATCAAGCATAGGAATAAAGTTTCATTACGAAGCATTGCAGCAAATATTCGCGTTTCAGCTTCTACTCTCAGTCGTGAATTGCGCCGCAATAAAGGCGAAAGAGGCTATAGGCATAAACAAGCACAA
>JBDHXA010000095.1:0-10303 GCA_039810485.1 Chlorobiota bacterium
TTGGGTTGTTGAACTATGACACTTAAACCAACTCTTTATTTATTTCATCCGTTGCACTTCACTGTTGAATCTGCGTGGCTATTGAATTGAGCATGCGAAGTTTTATTAATTGGCGGCGGCATAGGCTCAGCTTTTTTAAGCCGATATATGGATTGTGTCTGTCATCACGCCACATAAACTTCCGTCCAAAGCGGCATGCCATTCCAACATAATTTTCTGAATTACCGCTGCTTTTTCTTGTAACTACTTATTGTTTCCCACATTCGCGCTAAATATTTCACGTATCATATTGATAAAAAAGCCCTGCCGATTACGAAGCAGGGCTTTTTCAAAAATCAGCTTATTTGAATGAGAGTATTATTTGTCTGCTTCTCCCATAACAGGATCAATTGAGCCAATAATAGCCACAATATCGGCAATCATTGAACCTTCTGCCATATAAGTTAATCCTTGCAAATTGGATGACGATGGCGAGCGTATCTTTAACTTCCAAGGGTTGCCGGTGCCGTCGCTGACAATAAAGAAGCCAAGTTCACCTTTTGGCGACTCTATTGCGGTATATGTTTCACCGACCAAAGGCAGTCCGCCATAATTAATGATCATAAAGTCATTAATCATGTCTTCCATCTTAGTGTAAACTGTTGCTTTTTTAGGCAATACATGAAATGGATCTTCTGCACGAACCAAGCCGCGAGGCAATTTGTCAAGGCATTGATGAATAATTTTTATAGACTCTTCCATTTCTTTGATGCGCACCATATATCTGCCTAAAGTATCGCCGTCATTATGCGTGATTACATCAAAGTCGAGCTGATCATAGATGAGATACGGCTCGTCTCGACGCAAATCTCGACCAATTCCAGACCCCCGCAAGCACGGACCTGTAAGTCCGAGGGCAATTGCTTTATCGGGAGGCATATAGCCGACACCGGCAAGACGGTCAATAAATATCCGATTGCGATGCACAACTTGTCCGAAATATTTCAATTCATGCGGAAAAGCATTTGCCCAATCACGAATCATTTTCAGCGTGTCACTGTCTATATCATTGGCTACTCCGCCTATGCGCGAATAGCTTGTGGTGAACCGCGCACCGCAGATTCGCTCAAAGATGTCGTAAAGTTTTTCCCGCTCGGTAAATGACCAAAGAAAAATCGTTAAAGCTCCTACATCCATACATGTTGCACCCATTGCCATAAGATGGCTCGATACGCGCGCCAACTCGCAAATCAGAACGCGAATCCAAGCCGCTCTATCTGGAATATCCAAACCTATTGCGTTTTCAATTGCCAATGTTATCGCCACGTTATTAGACATCGGCGACATATAATCGAGACGGTCGGTATGTGCAATAAACTCGTGATACGTGCAGTTTTCAGCTAATTTTTCATATCCGCGATGTAAGTAACCCAGTTCAGGAACACACTTTACAATAGTTTCACCGTCGAGGCGAAGCAAAACGCGCAAAACGCCGTGAGTTGCGGGATGCTGCGGACCCATGTTCAGCACCATTTCATTTTCTAACGGATCGTCGAACATCACAATCGTATCTTTGTCCATGAGTTCATGAACAATCTTTGCCTGACGAATATGCTGCACACGCTCTAACGAAGCAGATTGGGGATTATCTATCATAGCCGAACCTCTATTAAGCAAAAAATACGCTCGAAATTACGCAAAAAATTACAAAATCAGACGACTATAAGCCAAATTCATATCTTAAACTGCGCTCAAAAGCAAACATAACTGACAGTGCATCAAACTATGATTATATGACTGCCTCATTATAGCCGGCATTTCCAATTATTCTATCAGAAAGGCATTTCATCTTGATTTTGTAATTTTGAAGATGTTAAATGGTCTTTTATTCATGGAACTGGCGCATAAACTTCGATTATTTTCGATATAAAAACTAATAAGCCAGATTTACCGACTCAAAGCGTTTGCATTTAATCTTTAACTCGTGAAACTACTTCGCTCTCTGTTTCTTACAAACCGTTTTTTTATTGTGCTCGGAATAACAGCAATAGGATACGTAGCATCATTTTACTTAGACTTCATGCTTCCTGTTGCAAATATTTTGCTTGCACTGACTGCCTTAGCGACGCTCTCTGAAATATTTGCTCTCTACAAACAAAATCAAGGCGTGAAAGCCGAGAGAAAAACTCCGGAAAAACTCTCAAACGGCGATGAAAATATTATCTCAATCTCACTTGCAAATAGTTATGGGTTTGCCGCAACAGCAACCGTTATTGACGAAATACCGTTTCAATTTC
This sequence comes from Chlorobiota bacterium, assembly GCA_039810485.1. GTDB lineage: Bacteria > Bacteroidota > Ignavibacteria > Kapaibacteriales > UBA961 > JADZAA01. The sequence continues at coordinate 2,277 of JBDHXA010000095.1, forward strand.
AGGTCCGCAATTCCTATTATCGTTTTACAATGCAGCCGAGCACCTCGATTTCTATTGTGTACAAGCTGCGTCCTTTGAAGCGCGGCGAATATAGTTTTGGTGCCGTCAACGTTTTTGTTTCAAGCATAATTGGCTTTGCTGAAAGGCGCTTTCGTTATTCTCAAGATGCAGTAGTTCCTGTTTATCCATCATATCAGCAATTAAGACGGTATGAATTGATGGCAATATCAAACCGATTGACTGAAGCGGGAATGAAGAAAATTCGTAAAATTGGCCATAGTTTAGAATTCGACACAATTCGACAATATGTTGCCGGTGATGATTATCGCACAATTAATTGGAAGGCAACATCGCGCAACGGTTCTTTGATGGTGAATCATTACACCGATGAGAAATCGCAGCAAGTGTATAATATCATTGACAAAGGACGCACGATGAAAATGCCGTTTGAAGGCATGACGCTACTTGATTACGCCATCAATTCTGCACTTGTGCTTACTAATGTTTCACTATTGAAGCAAGACAAAGCAGGGCTGATTACTTTCTCGCATAAGCAAGGCGCAATAATACCTGCAGAGCGGCGCTCTGGACAGATGCATCGCATACAAGAAGCACTATTCGCTGAAAAAACAAGCTATGTCGAGTCCAATTTTGAACTTGTTTATTCTATGTTAAAAAAAACAGCACCTCAGCGAAGCTTGGTGTTGTTATACACGAATTTTGAAACGATTGATGGAATGCAAAGATCGCTTCCTTTGCTTCGAGGCATTGCAAAAAATCATTTGCTGGTGGTTATATTCTTTGAAAACACCGAATTGCGCTATATTCTCGAAAAAAAAGCCGGCAATATCGAGGATGTGTATATTAAAACAATTGCTGAAAAATTTGCTTATGAAAAACGTCAAATTGTTAAAGAATTGCAGCGATTCGGCATTCAATCTGTCTTGACAAAACCGCAAAGTTTAACAGTTAACACCGTCAATAAGTATCTTGAAATTAAATCTAAAAGAATGATTTAATATTCTACAGCCATGATAAAAGAAACGAATAAGCAATCAATTACACTAATTAAAGGCGACGGCATTGGACCTGAAATTTCGGAGGCAGTGCAAACTATTTTGCCGCCGCCAAGGTTCCTATTCAATGGGAAGAAGCCGACTCAGGTTTGCATTGTATAGTACGCTCTATGGCTTAGGACTTCCATAGGAAACATTAGATTCGATATTGCGCGCAACGGAATTGCTCTAAAGGCGCCTACTACGACGCCGATTGCAGGCGGACACAAAAGCATTAATGTTACAATTTGCAAATCTCTTGATTTATTTGCAAATGTACGACCGTCAAAATCGCTACCGGACATTTCTACGCCATTCTCGAATATTGATCTTATCATTATTCGAGAAAATGTGGAAGACACTTACGGCGACATTGAGCATTTGCAAACGCCTGATGTGGTGCAATGCCTGCGTTTGATCACTCGTTCAGGCTCGCTCAATACAGCGCGCCATACTTTTGAAATGGGTCGGATTGCAGGCCGCCGAAAAATCACTTGCGTCCACAAGGCAAACATACAGAGGCTAACTGACGGACTTTTCTTGCAAGCATTTCGCGAAGTTGCCGTAGAATATCCAGATATAGAGGCTGCCGACATATTGATAGACAATTTATACATGCAGCTTGTATTGCGTCCTGAACAATTCGACGCATTGCTTCTTCCAAATCTTTTTGGCGCTATTGTTAGTGATTTATGCACCGGATTAATCGTGGGGCTTGGTGTTGCGTCGGGAGGAAATATAGTACGCAATGCGGCAGTATTCAAGGCAGTTCATGACTCTTCGCCGGGTATAGCAGGTCGCAGATTGGCAAATCCTACGGCGTTTCTTCTATCGTGAATACAAATGCTTCAATATCTTGGCTTAAGCTCTTATACTATTCGCATTCAATCAGCTCTTGAAAAAACTTTAAAAAACGGCATAAAAGCACGCGATATTGGCGATTCGGCTTCCACTATGCAATTCAAAGAAGCTATTGTCGAGAATATTCAATCGGTTGTCGCTAACGCTCCAATGCACGACAAACATATACGCGTTGTCATACCAAAGCCAGAAACGCATTTTGACCACGCTCCATGGAAAACGACAGGAATTGACATATTCGTTCAATCCTCCGAAGCATTGCCATCGCTACCTGAAACAATTGGAAAATTCACGCTAAAATTACTGTCAAATTGTGGCGCCAAAATTAATTCTGCGAATTCTCGCGATATTCTTCTAACTGATTGCTACAGCTTGCGGTGGATTGCCGATACACCGGCTGATTATCAGGACTTGCAAAATTTTTTACAGAATTTTCCTTCGGATATATATCCATGGATGCATATCGAAATACTCCACAACGAAGAAATAATTCCAATGTATTCCAAAATTCAGGGAGAATAACTTGTCGTGAAACATGCTCCGCCGCTTGATATTGATACATTTCTTACTCTGTCGAAAGAATTGCCCGTATTTGATGTGAGGACGCTGTCGGAGCACATTCAAGGTAAAATTCCCAACTCTATTTCATTGCCAATTTTCAACGAGCATGAGCGCGCCGCCATTGGCACAACATACAAGCAGCTAAGTCGCGAAGAAGCAATACTTCTCGGCTTTGACTATTTCGGCGTAAAGATGCGAAATATCGTTGAATCAGTTCGTTCGCATTCTTCTGCAAATGTGCTTTTATACTGCTGGAGAGGCGGCATGAGAAGCGAGGCAGTGGCGTGGCTTGTCAATTTTTATGGAATCAACGCCCAAACTCTCGATGGCGGCTATAAAACATTCCGTCGCTATGCTCTGTCGAGCTTTGATTTGCCTCGCAAAGTTATTGTGCTTGGCGGTCGCACCGGATCGCGCAAAACAGCGATACTTGCCGCTTTATACGATCTTGGCGAACAAGTCATTGATCTTGAAGCATTAGCGCAACATAAAGGCTCTGCATTCGGCTCGATTGGAATGCCGTCGCAGATCTCTAACGAACAATTTGAAAATGAGCTTGCTCTCGAGTGGCGCAAGATTGATCCGTCGCGCCGCGTATGGCTTGAGGACGAAAGTCAGAAAATCGGCAAATCCTTCATACCGCAGCAAATATACGACGCCATTCGCAATGCTCCTGTTATTCAGCTTTTTGCGTCTTTAGATAAGAGAATTGAAGATTTGATTGCCGATTATGGCCAAGCGTCCTCCGAACAATTGGCAAACGGCATTCGCAAGATCGAACGGCGGCTTGGAGGATATCATGCGCAGCTTGCGCTTGAAGCGCTTGGCAATAATGATCTCGCCTCGTGTTTTCGCTATATACTCAATTATTATGACAAAGCTTACGACTACAGTTCTTCATTGCGAAACCCTGCGACCATAACACATATTGAAGCGAACGATGACTGCAGAAAAAGCGCTGAAAATATTATCATGGCAGCAAATGCGCTTTAATAGCAAACATACATAAATACCGTTGGAGAATATGCGTCTACACTATCTGCTCTTTTCACATTAAACTGATAAATATGAGTTTAGGCTCTTTCTTTGCTTTATTGACTTGTTTGCTGCTTCTCACTCCTGCTGTTTTATCGGCGCAATCGCCCTCCGACGCTAAATTTAAACTAGCGCAATCTTATGAGCAAAGCGGCGATTTACGCAATGCGGCGCGGCTGTATCAGGAATTATACTCAACGAATAAATCCGAAAAATACTTCGACGGCGTCGCCCGCTCTTTAAGTGCTTTAGGGCAATATACATCGTTGTCCCCCTTAATTTTAGAGCGAATAGAGACGGCTCCGAGCGCAAAACTCTACGCTCTGTACGGCGCAGTGCTATGGCGCAGCGGTTCTCAAGACGAAGCTGACAAAGCATGGAAAAAAGGGCTTGATTATGCAGGAAACGAGGCTGCAGGAATTACGGCTATCGCATCAGTGCAAAGCAATTTGCGACTTTTTGACAAAGCCATAGCAACCTACTTACTGGCAAGGAAAAACGCACATAGCGATACGGAGTATGCCGATGAATTGGCAGGACTTTACGGTGCGGTTGGGAATTTCGAGCGCGGCACTGAAGAAATTCTTGCCGTTTTCGACGGCAGAAAGAACTTTGCACAAGCGCAAGGGCGGCTTTCTGCTCTTATGATCAATCCAGACGCAAATGATTTTATAGGAAAAAAATTAGCTCTTCGAGCAAATAATTCTAATAATTACAGCGATCTAAAACTATATCTATGGTTTTTACGTGAAACCAAAAATTATAGCGAAGCTCTTGAAATTGCCGATAAAATTGACAAATCAAATGATATGAAAGGCCGAGAATTATTTGATTTTGCCGAAGGTATAAAGCGCGACGGCGATTATGCAACAGCGCAAAAAGCATATTCTCACATCATTGAAATAGGAAAAAGCGGCATATATTATTCTCAAGCTCTCTACGGATACGCTAGAGCGCTCGAGGCGCATTTATCACAAACCACAACTCTCAATAAAAAAGAAGCCGACGATATTCTGCGCCGATACGATGAAATTATCAAGAATTTTCCCAATACTCCATTAGCCGCCGACTGTCAATATAGACGCGGAGTTATAATGTGGGAGTATTTGCATGACGGTGATAAGGCGAAAAACGAATTTAGTAAAACTCTTGCCACTTATGGCCTGTTTGCCCCTGCAGCTGCTGCTGCCGTTATGTCGGGAACAATTTCTATAGCAGAAGGCGACACAGCTCAAGCCATGACTATTTTTTCTCAGACAGCTTCAAGATATGCAGCAATCAGCCCAGACGATGCCGACAAAGCGCGTTTCTACACGGCGGAGCTGCTGTATTATTCCGGCAAATTTGTCAAGGCAAAAGAAGTTTACAATAGTTTAGCCGCAGCACCCAATAAAGATATTGCCAACGATGCGCTGGAGCGCATTATATTTCTTGAGCAAAACAATGACGCCGCAGAGGGGCGCTTGCAAAGTTTTGGGCAAGCCGAATTGTTGGAAGCGCAAAGAAAATTCAATGAATCTTTGCAACGCTTCCAAACCTTGCTGAACGAACCTGACGATATTGCGGAACGCTCCTACATAAAAGCAAGTTCTCTTGCGCTTGCCCTTAACAATATTGCGGCTGCTCAGGGCTTTGCAGAAGTATATTTGCTGAAATTCCCTGAAGCTCTCTATGGTGATAAAGCAATGATTATGCTGGCAAATATTTACAATGCATCTGGCGAAAAGGATAAAGCACTCGGCGTTCTCACCGATTTGTTAGCGCGTTATCCGCACTCAATTTATGTGCAGGAAGCCCGTGATAAAATAAGGAAACTACGTGGCGACGCATAATTATTACATCGCTGCAGTTGTCTCAATGCTATGGAATTGTCCTTTATTTAATTTCTATGGAAATACTCGAAAAAAAACTGAAGTTCTCGGATATTGATCTTGCCGCATTATTCGGTCAGAATGATAGTTTGCTTCAGGTAATTGAGAATCGCTTCGACACAGATATAATTGTCCGCGGCGACACTATTATGCTTCGCGGCGAACCGCGAGAAATCAAAACAATTGAAAAGATTTTTGAGGAAATGACATACATTCTCAAAAAGCGCGGAAAAATCCAGCCGGAAGATGTGTCAATAGTTATTGATGTTGCAGTCGGATCTGGCGATATACGCGCTATTTCCGCAGAAAAACTCGATTCAGTAATTTTTCATGGCAAAAAGGATATGGTGCGGGCAAAAACGCCCAATCAATTCGACTATTTCCGCAAAGCGCAGCAGAATGACGTGGTTTTTGCCATCGGACCTGCGGGCACTGGCAAAACATTCCTTGCAGTTGCCATGGCGCTGGCAGCTTTGCGCAATAATGAAGTAAGTAGAATAATTTTATCGCGCCCCGCCGTCGAAGCCGGCGAATCTTTGGGATTTCTACCCGGCGATTTGAATGAAAAAGTAGTGCCGTATCTCCGTCCTCTGCTTGACGCTCTTGGCGATTTGCTCACGCCTGAAAAACTCAAAAGTTTAACCGAAAAAGAAATAATTGAAATTGTACCGCTTGCATATATGCGCGGACGAACTCTGAACAATTCATTTGTCATTTTAGATGAAGCACAGAATGCAACGACCACACAGATGAAAATGTTTCTTACACGGTTAGGGCGCGGGTCGAGAGCGATAATAACAGGCGACGACACGCAGATTGACTTGCCCTTTAGTTCTGACTCCGGCCTCATCAATGTGCAACGCATTTTGCAAGGTATTCCGGGTATTGGCTTTGTGTATTTCAATAAAGCAGATGTTGTTCGACACCGCTTAGTAGCTGATATTATCTCGGCTTATGAAAAAAATGCTTCGGATTCAACGAAAAGCCGACCTGCAGCCGAAAGCGTTGTCAGCGACGTAGCTAATGCTGAAACAGCATAAATAATTTTCAATTGCCGACAGAACTTGCACTAGAACGGACTTGACAATGACAGATGAACATATACATAATATTAAAAGCCCTAAATATCATGTAAAAAAATATTTAGACAGTATAAAAAGCGATCTTTTCAATAAGATTGTCATTGATATTCCGGCCGGGAATGGCTCTACGACAGAAATGCTGATAGAATATGGAGCAAAAGTTGAACCATTCGATTTATTTCCAGAATATTTCATGTTGGAAGACATAGTTTGCGAACGCGCAGATATTATGAGTAAAATACCGGCAGCGGACAGCCATGCCGATATGGTAATATGTCAGGAAGGAATTGAACATTTTAGCGATCAACTGAAAGTGTTCAAAGAATGTAATCGCGTATTAAAATCAAATGGCACATTATTGATAACTACTCCATCGTATTCAAATCTTGCTGCAAGGTTCAGCTATTTACTTTTCGAAAGCGAAACTGCTAAGAAAATGCCTCCCAATGAATTGGACGATATATGGATGTCCGATAAAAATATAACTGCTGAAATATATCACGGACATATTTTTCTAATTGGTCTGCAAAAATTAAGAGTATTGGCTAAATTGTCCGGCTTTGCCATTAAAGAAATAAAATATGTTCGCATCAGCAAAAGCTCATTGATATTATTCCCATTTTTTTATCCATTTATTTTGATAAGCTCGTATTTGAGATATTTCAGAAATCTGAAAAAGCGCAGCGAAATACCCTTGTCGCACAAGGCACAAATTTATAAAGATCAGCTAAAAATAAATATTAGTCCGCACAATTTATTGAACCATCATACCTTTATTATTTTTGAAAAGGAAAAAGACATTAAAGATCTCGACTTTCGGTTAGAAAGCATTGTAAAGCCATTCGACAAAATAATGTAGTGAAAAATCTGAGTATAAAAGTATAGAGGCGAAATAGACAAACATATATTTATGGGATATTACAGCAATGCTACACCTTTGTTTTGAAAACGCCATTATAATAAAAAAGCCGCTTGTTTTATACAAACAAGCGGCTTTGAAGTGGAGATGCCGGGAGAACATCCCAACACTCCGTTATTTATTTATTTTCAATATATCTGTTTATAATTCAATATCTTACTAAAATTTTGTTGCTTCATTTTATACCTTTTCTTTGCTCTTTTTCTTAAATTGTTTGGCACGTATTTGACACCTCAATTTTCCTTTTTGTTCCTCCGTCTCAAAATTATTTCTTCCATCCTTTTGGCACCCAAAACTTCAATATAATGTTGTTCTTGAATCCTTCTTGAATGACCAAGAATTTCTGCAACGATATTTGAATCCAAATCTTCATCGTTTATTAGACGATTTTCAAACATTTTTCTTATAGCGTGGAAATTGACTTCTTTGGTTATTTTGAGTTCTTTCAAAGCATCACGAATCCACTTCTCTAATTTAGCATAAGAATTCCATCTAAACAAATATTCGCTACCATTATTATTCAGTTCTCTCAATTCGTTTAAAATTTGTTCTACTTCAGGAAAAGGTTGGCGGATTCAACACTGAAGTGCAACACTTTTGTAATTATCAGTAAATACTTGAATTGGAGTTTTCCATCCAAGTA
>JBDHXA010000096.1:0-10208 GCA_039810485.1 Chlorobiota bacterium
ATCGGCAGGATCTTGGAATGGATTATAGATTTGAATACGGCTGTTTGGCAAGCGAATATTTCGACTGAGGATATTCTCGCATAGAGAAATAATAATGTCAAAATACATGGTTGAGTACTCATCAATACAATTAGAAGATTGTTCTGAAATATCAACTCCATCTTCTGCCATAACTTCAACAGTATAAGAATTTATTCCTTGTGCTTCAATTCCAGCGCTGTAAATTTCTGCAAAATCTCCAGTAAGAACTCGCAAATATCCTTCAGCCATCTGACTGCGGCAAGAATTGCCGGTACATATCGCCAATAATCGCTTCTTCTTCATAAAATTCTAATGTAGTCATGCATAAATTTTTTAGCTAATCGTCTCTCAGATGCTATAATTAGCTAACAAGCCGCAATCGTGCAGCGCTTTCGCAAATATGAGCTTGTTATTCTGCTGCATTGAAGTCATCGGCAAGCGATAATTTTCTTCTATCAAACCCATAAGGGAAAGCGCAGCTTTAACCGGAATTGGATTAGTTTCGATAAAATTCAATTTCATTAATGGGAACAAACGGTAATGCAAACGCCGTGATTCTTCAAAGTTGCCTGCAAGTGCATTGCGAACGCAATCGCCAAACTCTTTTGGTGCATAATTAGAGATTACCGACACTGCTCCGACAGCGCCGCAGGCGATAAGCGGCAGAGCAACCGAATCATCACCGGCAAGAACGCTAAAACCCGAAGGCGCATTTCGAATTATTTCCATAATTTGCTCCATATTGCCTGATGCTTCCTTGGTTGCAACAACGTTCTTACATTCTTCCGCCACTTGAATTTGCAAAGAAGCGACTACATTTTGGGCAGTGCGCGACGGAACATTGTAAATTATAATAGGCATATCTTCAGCTGCATCTGAAACAGCTCTAAAATGAGAGCGAATACCGGATTCTGTTGGTTTGTTGTAATATGGTGTTACAACCAAAGCGCCATCCGCGCCGATTTCTTTTGCTTTGCGTGTTAGCTGCACAGATGTTCGCGTGTCATTTGTTCCTGTGCCGGCAACGATTTTTACTCGATTGGAGGCATGTTCCAAAGCAAACTGAACCGCAGCAATTTTCTCGTCAAACGACATGGTGGCCGCTTCCCCTGTTGAGCCGCAAATGACAATGCCCTCAATGCCGGAGGAAATTTGAAAATCGAGCAATGTGGCAAATGAATTGAAATCAATTTTCCCATCGCTTTTGAACGGAGTAACAAGTGCTGTATATGTTCCTTTAAAATATGGCGTCATAGCTTTAAGTCATTATTTATTCATGTTTTTTTTGCAAAAATAGATAAAGGCAAAAGAAGATGCTCAAACATTTTGCATTTTTGCTCTTCGTTGCAAAGTTCAGGCAACATTGCTAATTTATTGGTTTTCTAATTCTTGGAGCATTATGGAGTGTCTTTACGCGCCGCAATTATACAGCGGAATGAAATATATAAAAATCATTGGCGACAATGAAATTCGACACAGCAGAGCACTGAGATTAAAAGAAGGCGGACAAATACTTATAACAAACGGGGTCGGATTGTGCGCAAGAGCATCTATAATGCAGATTGATAAAAATGAAATACATGTCAAGATTATGGAAGAGTTGCGTGACTATGGCGAAATCGGAAAACGTTTTGGGCTCGCATTTGGCATTCTTGACAATCGAGAACGAATGGAATTTGCCATCGAGAAAGCAGTTGAACTCGGTGCGACTGATTTTTATCCGCTTTCATGCGAATATTCACAGCGCGTTACGCTGTCCGCAGAACGAATAAAAACCAAAATTCTATCAGCAGTCAAGCAATGTTGTCGCGCTTGTATACCAATACTTCACGAACCAAGCGCGCCAAAAGATTTTTCACTGCGAATTGCTCCCACTTTCGACACTTTTTTGCTTGCCGATGCCAATGGTGAAGCGCCAACGTCAATTTCTGGTTCAGTTATTATTGCTGTTGGACCAGAAGGCGGCTTTTCTCAAACTGAAATATCAGATTTTTCGGCAAATATTGTGAATTTGCAGAAAATTACTCTAGCGCCGCGTCGTTTACGAGCCGAAACAGCCGCCATAGCTGCATGCGCCATCGTCGGCGCGCAATAGATTGATAAGCACAATGATCAACAAAATCAAAGAGTAATTTAATTGCCGTTATTTTATTTATTCCCTATCATGTTGGCAGAAAGGTAATTCAATTGAAAACTCATCATAAAATAATAAACGGAGACAGCCGACAAATGACTGAATTGCCAGACAATTCTGTGCATTTGGCTATTACTTCGCCACCATATTGGCAACTCAAGGACTACGGGACAGACAATCAAATCGGTTTCCACGACAGTTACGAGAATTATATCAACAACCTGAATTTAGTTTGGAAAGAGTGCTACCGCACTCTTCATAACGGTTGCAGGTTGTGTGTGAATATTGGCGACCAATTCGCCAGAGCAGTTTATTACGGACGGTATAAAGTCATTCCAATTCGTGAGGAGATTATTAAATTTTGTGAGAACATCGGTTTTGACTACATGGGAGCTATTATTTGGCAAAAAGTTACAACTTCAAACACAACAGGCGGAGGGGTTCAAATGGGTTCATATCCCTATCCACGAAACGGAATTTTGAAACTTGACTATGAGTTTATTCTTGTTTTCAAAAAATTAGGCGATAGCCCCAAGCCAACCAAAGAACAAAAAGAACTTTCTAAAATGACTGCCGAAGAATGGAATACAAACTTTGCAGGACATTGGAATTTTGCAGGAGCAAGACAAAACGGACACATTGCTATGTTTCCCGAAGAATTACCAAAACGACTGATTAAAATGTTTTCGTTTGTTGGCGAAACAGTGCTTGACCCGTTCGCTGGTAGTGGGACAACTGCATTAGCTTCAAAAAATCTTGACCGAAATTCGGTTGGTTTTGAAATCAACCCTGAGTTTATTCATTACATCAAAGAAAAGTTAGAGGTTCATCAAAAGGATTTAAACGGAACAACGTATGAGTTTGTAACGCAACCACCGACTGTAACCGACTTTGAAAAAGAAATTCAAAAGCTTCCTTACATCTTCAAAGACCCGCATACGCTTGACAAGAAAATTGATGTAAAGAAATTGCAGTTCGGTTCAAAGATTGACAAAGACAGTTCAAATCAAAGAGAAGAACTATTCACAGTTAAAGAAGTTATCAGCCCTGAGTTAATTCGCTTGAGCAACGACTTAACAATAAAACTAATTGGCATTAAGGAAGACCCAATCATCAATGGGCAAGCAACCAAATTTCTAACTGACAAAACGAAAGGCAAACGAGTTTTCCTGAAATATGACACAGTAAAACATGACAACGAAAACAACTTGCTATGCTATCTCTATTTAGAAAACAAAACTTTCATCAATGCTCACTTAATCAAAAATGGTTTGGTGCAAGTGGACAGCAAAATAGATTTCAAATACAAACAAAAATTTCAAAACTTATTTCACGAAGCACATGCCCAAACCAGTAAATAAACGCTTTTCAAAGGAGTTCGGCAAAAAGGAGAAAGTTCTCAATTACGCAACACAAACCTACCAGTTATCACGACCAAATAAAGTTGGAACTGTGATGGCTCTTATTCGTGAATGTCAACCAAAGACGATTGAAAATTGGGAGAAGTGGTATTTTGAAAACGCAAACACAGACGGGAAAACACCAACAAAAATCACAAAGAAAAGTTTAGCGGAATTAGGCGAACGCTTGTATGAAAAAATCAGGGTGATTGTAATTCCCGAATGGACAGAAGCATTTAACCAACTTACTTTACAAGACTGTGTTGATTATGTTCACAACCTTACAATCAATAGAACTTATGACGGTTTCATTCGTGAAAAATCAGTTATTGAAGATAATCTTGCAAAGGAATTTCCAAATGTAAAATTTGAGGAAAGCGACCCCGAACTTGACCATGCAGGCGACATTGATTATCTTGGTTGGGTTGGCAAAAAAGCGTTTGGCATTCAAATCAAACCTGTAACGGCAAAGGCAAATTTTGGTAACTATTCTGCGACAGAAAGAATGAAAGCAAGTTTTGGCGACTTCACTAAAAAATTCGGTGGACAGGTGTTCATAGTTTTCAGCATTGATGACAAGATTAAAAATGAAGAAGTGATTGGACAGATTGCGGCAGAAATTATACGACTGATATAATGAGCCCACTCCGAAAAGTCGGATATATTTCAAATCAAAGAAAACATGGTGAAAAAGTACAGTTTTTACTCATTTTATAAGAAATAAACGGCAAAAAAGCGTCTTTTTAGCTCTTAGAAGAGATGTTTTTTTGAAATAGCGATTCTTTCGTCTGCAATTTTTATAAAACACCTTTTCGGAGTGGGCTCAGATATTATGTTGAAAAAAATAACTTTGAGCATGTATTGCAATCGGTGAATTCAACTGTAAAGCATAGCTGTTGCAAATATTTTTTTGGAAACCAATTTTTGAGTATATAAGTATATAGTTAAAGAAGCTTAAAATCAACGGATTGCAATACTCTTTCGAGAGGAATCTCAACATCGTAATGCTTCTGGCAGTTGTATTGCTCATCAAACAACCAGATGTTTCTTGTGCTCTATATTTTGCGAGTGCATCGGTCTTTCTCGTGAGAATAAGGATGCAACCGTTAGATTGTCTGTGTTTTTATTTACAGAAATCCTCTTGAATAATTTTAGATTTGCAATCCAATGCTTTCCTTCAGGATAAATTCAGCAACTTTGCTTTCAAGGTTGTGAAATTCGACGATTGCCAGTTTGCCTGACTCGGTTAATGCAGCGCCTCCGCCATGCTTGCCGCCGAGGTGTTTTTCCACTAATGGCTGATTGGCGCGTTCATTCATTTCTTGCACCATTTGCCATGCCTGACGGTACGACATTTTCATTTCCTTTGCCGCTTTGAGTATCGAGCCGCTGCAATCAATCCTTTCTAAAAGTTCAACTCTGCCTTTGCCTAACAGCTTCTCGCCGTCAGAGAAAATCCAAATGCGAAAATTAACCTGATTTTTTTTTGTTTTGCTCACAAAAATTACATCTTAATAGTAAAGAACATAGTATTATATTTTTGCGCAAAATTATACATCAATGGCAATCTTTCCAATACAGAAACTGATGAGCTTGCAAATAAAATTGAAATTGCATAAAATACGGCATTTATCAGAAAAAATATTTCCTTCCTGAATAAGTTAAGCAAAGAGAAGAGTGAATAACTGAAGATACAAGCTATCAGGATTATTAATCTTAGTCAACTCTATGAACAGCTATTTCGCTTAGCCAAAAAACATGACGCGGACCTGTGCGCTTGTCGTTTTTGCATATCAATATCATATTACCTTGCTGTTTGATTGGCTGACCGTTTTCTTCAAACATAACGTACACATTATCGCCGGTGGGGTTATTATAAATTTCCGCCCATGAGAATGTTGCTTTATAATTGTCGGTGGCGCTCGCCACAATATAAAAATTTCTGTCCTTGTGATTTGTTTGCTTTATAGAAGCTCTGTCGAGAATATCCCGAAGCAGCACTCCTCTGCATGTTCTGTCTGTTTTTTTCGTTGCCCCGCTCTGACATACTACCGTAACATTCTTGATAGTTGCGACTTGCATCTTTTTAAGCGAATCAACGTTTAAAATAATTGGATGAGCGACTTCTCCGCTTACTTTTACGCTTTTGCTTACATACTTAGCGCTGTCTTCAGCAGAAATTGGCGTCATGCAAGCATCCATTTTGCCGCCCTTGCGCGATTCGGACATGCTTTCTGTTTTATTGAAATGAGATTTGGCTTCTTGCGACAAGCTGCTGCCATTGTTGAAAAATACAGAGCATGAAATACAAGCAAGAGTGAAAATAAATGATTTTTTCATAAAAACTAGAGATGATTTATTAATGGTAATATAAAATTATTTCTGAATTGCGAAATGTAAAGTAACAAAGAAATTGCGCCCTTCTTCAGGGTAGCCCTCTGCGAGCATATAGTTTTTGTCCAAAATATTTTTTACACCTGCATCCAAATTAATATATTCTTCGATTTGAACAGAGACAATAAAATCCATGATAAAAAATGATGGAGCAATTACGCCGTAGCTTGTGCTGTAACGAAACGAATTATACTCAAAATCAAGATTGGTGCTTAGTTTATCTGTTGGCTTGTATTGTATGTATGAAAATAGTTTGTAGTTAGGAACATCTGTGAATAAAATATTAGGATTTGATAAATTATCTCGTTTAATAGCAGATAAATTCAACGATATCAACAGATTGCTTAAAGTGGAATACAATAGCGACGCCTCAGCACCATAGAATTGGGCGGATCCTGTGTTTTGCATCTGAGATTTTCCCGGCTGAACATTGCTTGCGCTAATTATAGCATCATTGAGATAACTATAATATACGCTTGCTTTAAACGACATGTCTTCTAATATTTTTCCTTGTTGATTAAAGTCAATATTTATTGATGTTTCAGGCTTAAGCGATGGATTCGGAATTGCGGTTCCCATTCTGTATGAATATCGGTCTTTAATTGTTGCGAATCTTGTTTTACGTGAAAATGTAAAACTTGAAGAATTATTTTCAGCATAATGATAAAATACTCCCAATTGGGCATTTATTGCATTGCTTAAACCAGATTCTTGAAAATTTGACATCTCTTTTGTTGTTGAATTATAATCTTCTGCAAGAATATTCTTGCGCCCGCTCCAGCTTACCCCCGGGACAACCGATAAATCGCTGCTAATTTTATATTTATCTTCGACTGCGGCATATATTGTAAAATCATTAAAATGTTTCATAGGTTCATTAATATTATTCTCGCGATGCACGTCGGATTTAACCTGTGCTGAAAGTTTAAGCTCGTGATTCTCCACAGATACAGCTCCATACTCAATGTTTCCTCCATAAGAATAGTCATTATATTGCGTTTGAAACGAAGACGGTTTTTTTTGAGTTGAATAAGCAGAGTCGTCAAAGCTGTTTAGTTTATTATTAAAAACATCGTAATAAAATCTGCCGAAAAAGTAATTGCCGTTGTCAAATTTTGTTTTTGACAGAAAATAAAAGCTTGTTTTATCCCATTGAGGCCATTGCCAATATCGCGGTTTTTTTATAAGAGGATTCGAAGTGTCGGTTCCCACATAAACTGGATTTCCCTTGTTGCCTTGCTGCAGAATAAATCCAAGTACGTACTCATTGTTTTTATTCGGAGTAAAACCTATTTTCATGGATAACTTCTGATCTTTTCGATACGAATTATCACGCTCTCCGCCATCTTCGCGAAGAGTTGGGGAAAACTCGCTTGACAATCGAAAGGAATTTCTTTGAATATATGAATATCCTGCCTGAACAAAAAAACTGCCTTGATTAGAACCTATATTTATGTTTCCTCTATAACCATTAGTATTTATTATTCCTAAAGAACTGTTAATGTCCAACTTATTAGCCGGGTATAATGAAATTAAGTTGATTGTTCCGCCAAGAGAGTTTGGTCCATAAATCAATGATGAAAAACCTTTTGATACATCAATTGCAGAGAGGTCAAATGTTGTAAATCTGTTTAAGTCGACATAGCCGTCATAGGGGACGTATACCGGTATGCCATCCATGTATACTGGCACTGCGCGTAAATCAAATCCGCGCAACGTAATCATTGATTCATTTCGTTGGCCGGAAGCCGTCAAAGTAATTGAAGGCAGTGTGTTTAAAATGTGTGAAGTTCCAAATCTGTTGAATTGATCGAATTCTTTTTTGACTATTCTATCGCGCTCGCCGCCGTCATTGTCGGCAGTAACGGTGATTGTGCCAAGATGAAACACTTTTTGCGATAATGTGTCGCTATCAGTGCTAAGCAATGCATTTTGAGTTTGTGAGAAAATATCAGACGAGAAAGAGAAAGCAACACAAAGGAGCAGTAACAATTTCATTGAATAATACGCTATGTAAAAAAATGAATAACGCTATGTAAAAAATGAATAACGCTATGTAAAAAAATGAATAACGCTATGTAAAAAAAATGAAATGATTGCCGATTACAAAATCCTATTCGAAAAATAGATTATCCGTTGTTGTTCTATAAAAAGGTAAATTATCATTCGCTATGCTTAGAAATGAATAACGATCGCAAAAATAAAAAAAAACTGTTAATCTGCAACGCCTATGATATTTTATTCTGGCAATTCAAAATCTGTTTCCCATTCATCTCCGTTTACATTATTCTTCAGCTTTATCTTGATAAATGCTTCGTCGTCTTTCTTAAAGTATATTCTTTCGGTTATAGTACTAGTTGTTGTAATTCCTTGCTGGTCATTCTGTTGCAGTTCGTCGCCTACTCGCGGCATAAATGGATAATTTATTGTGAGCCGCTCATCTTCTGTTAGCGCCATTCCGAGAGCTGTTTCAAAGATGATCTCTTCAAATTTCTCGGCTAATATTTCATCATTGATTTCTTTCTTTGCTTGTTCGGATATTCGGCCTGCCCAATAAAGAAATTTATTAGCTGCCTCTAATTTTAAACCTTTTTGAATATACTGTGGAAAGGGAGAGCGCACATGTTGATTATCAACAAACCAGAAATTGAATGCGGCTTCAATCATTTCCGGATCTATAAAGTTCTGATTATAAATTTTTTCTTGCAATGAATTGTTGTTTATGCTTTTGGGGTGCATTGCGAATATTTAAAATGATGTAACTTATTAATTATGTGGCCGTTAAATTACAAATACAGAAATCGGCTCTATTGCTTAAAATTGCATAGAGCCGAAAAAGTAAAAAATAAATCTACCATGCTGCGTTGTGGTCTGCAAGACGATTGACCTCAGTCATTTCTTCAATGAGCGGCTGCAAATACTCTGAATGTGTGCCATAGCGCCCTCCATAGAAAGAGCGGGACGACTCTGGCAGGGAAATGTCCGCCTCTTTGCAAATTGTTGAAAGCTCGACAAACCATTGTTGTTGCAAAGCATTTTCACCCGCAAATATTCCTGACTCAACTAATTCGCTCTCATATTTTGAAGGTTCAAAAATTCCAAGAGCAATCGGATAACAGACATTCATTGCATTTTGAATCCGCGATCTGCTTTCTTCGTTGCCATGGCAGGCAAGTTTTGTAAAGAGAGTTTTTGCGTGAAACACATGATATTTAATTTCACCGCGCATTTTTCGCGCTAATTTGGCAAGCGACTCGCAAGTCGAGTTTTCAAGAAGGCGATAGCGATGCTGCTCAGCCAAATCGAAAAGCAAATGGCGAACTAAACTAAAATCGTATTCACCGATAGGATATTCAACTAATTGACAACAATGAAATTGTTGTGCAATGCGTGTGAATGCTATTGTGTCGGGATCGAGTTCGCCTAATTCATGAAGCAAAGAATAAAGTGCAAGAGCATGTCCCATCTTATCTTGTGCAATAGATGAAAAGGCGATGTCTTCTTCGAGAATTGGTCCAAGTCCAGTCCATTCAGAATTGCGGTGGCTGATAATAAAGGAATCGTCACCCATGCGATATAGAAGATCTATTAGGGCATTATTTGGGATATTCATAAGATTGTCGCGATTGTTTAGAATAGTTTATCGGTAGAAATTTCAGCTTTTTTAAGAGCTTCTATTTTCTCGCGAACATGATTGTAAGAAGTTACTTCGCGGTAATCCTTGTCAGGCGTTGAAGCTGTCTTAAAAATGTCAATATCGTCGGTATTAAGCGCGTGGATATTGTCGGTCTGAATCACCCACATTCCATGAGTAGAGCCGCGTCTACCATAAATTTCCTTTGCAAAAGTCAATGCAATTTGCGGGTCTGGCGCGTGTATCGAGCCGACATGAGTAAAATGACCGCCGGATTTCATCTGTTGAAATACTTCAAAAGATTGAAATTGGTCAAGATCATCTTTTTCGGGCAAAGGTTTGTCAAATTCTACTGGAATTTGCTCTCGCGTTATGCGAGGATCAAGCGATATGATATGTTGCATAGCCGCAGAAAATCTAATTTAGAAAAGTAATGAAGACGAAAACATACTGCAAAATTACAATAATGCTCTTTCGGAAGAGAAAATTTTTTTTTGTAAGACGTTGTCGAATGTACAAAATTCTTGTATCCATCATCAAATTACCAATACGCAGATTCAACAGTGAAGTGCAACGGATGAAATAAATAAAGAGTTGGTTTAAGTGTCATAGTTCAACAACCCAA
>JBDHXA010000097.1:0-10038 GCA_039810485.1 Chlorobiota bacterium
CTCTTAAAAGATGTTTTTTTGAAAACAGCGAATCTATCGTCGCAATTTTTATAAAGCACCCTTTTCGGAGAGGGCTCTTAAAAAACCTTTTCGGAGAGGGCTCTTAAATGAAGTTAAAATATAATAAAATCACGTTTTTAGTACAATTGGTTTATGTCTGCATTATTCAATGCCTTATTGTGGCTCGCCACGTATTTTGTATTTTTGTAACTTAAAGATAGTTTAACTTTTAACTGTAATAATAAGTAGAATTTACCAAAATAAACGCTACTGATATAAGTTTTAACGTCTTATTTTCGTCAACTCCATAGAGGCAGTAACATATCAATGAAAACTTACCAAGCAATTGCAACTATAACACTACGCAAAGGGATTCTCGACGTGCAAGGCAAAACTGTGGAGAATGCTCTTCATGCCATTGAATTTCCAATGATTGAGCATGTTCGCATAGGGAAAATTGCACAATTCAATGTTGCGGCCGATGATGCAGAAACGGCTTTGCTTACAGCCGAAGATGCCTGCCGAAAATTAATTGCCAATACGATAATGGAAGATTTTCACGTTACCATCAGCGAGGCGTTGTGAAGTTTGGAGTTATAACGTTTCCGGGATCTAATTGCGATCATGATGCGTGGTGGGCTTCATCTCTTACCGGCAAGTCGCAAATGCTATGGCATAAGGAATCAACCATTCCAGCTGACATTAGTTGTGTAGTTATTCCGGGTGGCTTTTCCTATGGTGATTATTTGCGATGCGGTGCCATAGCACGATTTTCACCAATTATGACCGATGTTTATCGCTTTGCCGAAAGAGGCGGAGCTGTGATAGGAATATGTAATGGATTTCAAATTCTAACAGAAGCGGGCTTGCTTCCAGGCGCATTGCTTCGTAATGAAACGATGAATTTTGTTTGCAAAGACGTTTTTCTAAAAATAGAAAATCATTCTACCATTTTTACTCGATCTATTAAACCTGACAGCGTATTGCGCGTTCCTATTGCTCATGGCGAAGGAAATTACTACGCAGATGATGAAACAATCACACAATTAGAAACGCAGAACCGTATTGTTTTTCGATATGCAGAACCTGATGGCTCCATAACAATAGCAGCAAATCCCAATGGTTCTTCCAATAATATTGCCGGCATTATTAATAAGGAAGGCAATATCTTAGGCATGATGCCGCATCCAGAGCGATATAGCGACAAAACTTTGGGATGCGACGACGGATTAGGAGTTTTTACATCAATTGTTCAAGCATTGCGCTAAATTTCTTTTTTATACCACCTTCTTTACATTTCTTGGAAACTTTATGTTTGGTCTAGGCACACCTGAATTGCTTGTTATCGGTTTCGTACTTGTTTTACTTTTTGGCGCACGAAAAATTCCTGAGCTTATGAAAGGACTTGGATCCGGCATTAAGGAATTTAAAAAAGCATCATCTATGGACGATGATGAAACAAGCGATTCTAAAAATAAAATCAAAGAATAATCTAATGTCTGAACGTGACATTTTACTGCGAACAATAGAATACGATTTTTGGGCTAACAAATTAGTAAGCAATACGATTATTTCTTCTGGATGTGCTGAGAAGGCACTATCGCTTTTCGGACATATTTTGTATGCCCAGAGAATTTGGTATGGACGTTTAACTTCCAGCGACATATCATATATAGAGGTTTTCCCACAAGAAAATATATCGGTGCTTCAGCAATGGATGCCCAAAATATATACATTATGGAAACAGTTCTTGGCTGAAATAACAAAAGTTGAATTGGACAAAATAATTGAGTATAAGAATTCAGTAGGCACAAAATATACAGCAACAACTAGCGACATTCTCAATCATGTCTTTCTTCATTCGGCATATCATCGTGGTCAAATAGCGCTTGTTTTACGCAATGAGAATATTGTTCCTCCGATTACTGATTTTATGGCTTTTACACGAATTTGAAAGAACTCTTGTCGTTCAAATATAAATTTCAACAGATTGTAACTGCATATTATAAGTCAACATTCTCTATTCCTTAACGATAAAAAATTTACGTCATAAATTTTTTTGCCAATATTTTAACGGGCAAGCCATGAAATTCGATCTTATTTCCTACTTGATGAATCCACGCAATTGGTGGAAGCCACTTCTCCTCATCTTCGTCATAAGCATTGGTGGAGTAGGTATGATAGGCCGCCAAACCTATACGGATGCTCCTCCAGTCGCATCATTCGTTGGACAAGATGGCAGCGTCGTATTCTCTAAAGACGACATTCAGCACGGTCAGGAAGTGTTTCATCAATATGCACTTATGGAATATGGAAGTATGTTTGGCGACGGAGCTTATCGTGGGCCCGACTTTACTGCAGAAGCATTAAAAAGAATGGCAGCTTCAATGAAGGACTATTACATGCAAAAAGATGGTCTGCAAGATTATGCTGCTGAAGAACTAGCAAAAAGAGTAATCAAAAAAAACACATACCAAGAGCAGACCAATACAATAACCATCAATGCTGCTCAACAATATGCTGCATCAAAGCTTGTAGAGTATTACACCGCTCTACCACATCAGAATAACTCGCCTCAACCTTACAATCCATTGCAAGGAATAAAAAAATCAGACGAGATAAAAGCGCTAAGCGCATTCTTTTACTGGGGGGCTTGGGTTTGCGGCGTAGAACGACCCGGAGAAAACTACAGTTATACGCATAACTGGCCCTATGAGCCAAGTGCTGGCAATGTGCCGTCAGCAGCAGTTATGTTTTGGAGTATTATCGGTTCGTTAGGACTAATTTTTGTATTGGGCATTGTGCTGTACTATCACGGTAAAATGGAAAGCAATACCGATGCGACATACACAAAAAATAGCACTCTTTTCATGGATGTTGCGGGCGTTCGAAAATTCCAGCCAACTCCTTCGCAAAAAGCCACATACAAGTATTTTCTTGCATCAATGCTTTTATTTTTTGTGCAAGTGTTGGCAGGTGTGCTTACGGTTCACGACTTTGTCAATTTCGTGCACTTTTTTGGCTGGAATATCACCGCCGATTTGCCAATTACTGTTGTTCGCAGCTGGCATGTGCAAATGTCCATTCTGTGGATTTCCGCCTGCTGGATAGGAGCATCCCTATTTGTAGCGCCTTTTATTTCTAATGCAGAGATAAAGAATCAGAAAAAATGGGTAAATACGCTGTTTTGGCTTATTATTCTGTTAGTAGCCGGTTCATTTGTTGGGATATTCCTCGGCCCAAAAGGATTGCTTGGCGATCATTGGAGATATTGGGGAAGTCAAGGATGGGAATATGTAGAAATGGGACGCGCTTGGCAATGGCTGTTAATGGGAATATTTATTGTCTGGTTCTTTTCTTTATTCCGCGCTTTGCGTCCTGCTTTCAAAAAAGGACGACCTTGGGCAATGCCAAATTGGCTGCTGTATACGACGGGAAGCGTAATCGCCCTCTTAATATCGGGGTTTATTGCAACGCCAAAAACAAATTTTGTTATTGCGGATTTCTGGCGCTGGTGTGTTATCCATATGTGGGCTGAGGCGTTTTTTGAAGTGTTTACAACAGTGCTTGTCGGTTACTTTATGGTTCTTATGGGCTTAGTAAGCAGGGCGGCTGCCATTCGCGTAATTTATATAGCCACTCTGCTTTTCTTAGGCTCCGGTCTTTTGGGGATTTCGCATAATTTTTATTGGAATGCAAAACCTGTTGCAACTATGGCTCTCGGAGCAATATTTTCCACGTTGCAAGTTGTGCCCTTAATTTTACTTACTCTTGAAGCTTGGCGCTTCAGAAAACTTCCCGGACTTTTAGAGAAAACAAGATTAGAAAGCGATGGTCAATTTGGCATGCCCGGAGTTTTTCTTTTTCTGATCGGCGTAAATTTTTGGAATTTCTTTGGCGCAGGAGTTTTGGGATTTATCATCAATCTTCCTTTTGCTAATTACTTCGAGCATGGCACATATCTGACCGTTAACCACGGACATGCGGCGCTTATGGGCGTTTACGGCAATTTATCTCTTGCAGTGGTAGTGTTTTGCAGCCAGTTGATGATAAAACCCTCTGCATGGCTTCCCAAATTAATTAAAAGAGCATTTTGGAGTATCAATATTGGCTTGTTATTGATGGTGGCGCTTGACCTCTTTCCTGTGGGTATTCTGCAGTTTAAGGCAGTAGTCGAACATGGTTTGACCTACGCTCGCGGAACAGAATTTATGGAATCAACTGCATTTCAATCAATGACTTGGCTACGAATTATCGGTGGTAGTATATTTGTATTAGGCGGCGTAATTCCAATCGTATGGTTTATTCTAACAAAATACAAAGATTTGCGACCGGCTGATGCTAATGACAGCAACATATCAGATGTTTTAATAGAAGCTCCGGTCGAAGACGAGTACGCATGAGTTTTTCTGCGATCCAGTTTTTTACCCTACTTATTGCTGTCGCATCAAAAAGCAAATTCAACAAGTTTTCTATTTTACAGTAGCACCACCATGTTCGATGTAGGCGGAGGCGAGCTTTTCCTCATATTTATTGTAGTTCTACTACTCTTTGGGCCCAAAAAAATACCCGAAGTAATGCGCTCTGTAGGAAAAGGATTGCGACAATTTCGTCAAGCACAAGAAGATTTAAAACAACAGCTTCGCGACATATCCGCTGAAGTGGAGCAAAGTGCTGAAATTCGCACTGTTCGCCCTGCTTTGTCGTTTACTTCATCAGCTATTGACGAAAACGAGCCGACTAAAACCTCCGAACTAGGCATTGACGAAAAAGATAAAGAAAAGGAAAATTCGGCCGAGTCGTCCTCGGCCGAATCCCATGCACAGCCTGTGCCAAGACAAATGAAAACTACAGTTGACAGCTCTGCCTCGTCCATTGAAAATTCTTAATTATACCATTCTTTTTTCGATAATACTATAACACATGAGGTCTTACGAAGAATTTCTTCACACGCAACCCAACAGCACCTGCATTGATGAGGTACGTGGCTTTCTTGATAAAATATCTGAAAAACAGCGTTTAAACGCATTTATTACTATAAACAACAACGCTCTTTCAGCAGCATCCCAAACAGACGAGCGCTTTAAAAATGGCAATGTCCGTAAGCTCGAGGGCATGACAGTTGCCGTAAAAGATAATATTTCTACCAAAGGTTTACGAACGACATGCGCCTCAAAGATGCTGGAAAACTATGTGCCTGTCTTTGACGCTACTGTTGTTGAGCGTTTGCAAAATAATGGAGCAATCATTATTGGCAAAACTAATATGGACGAATTTGCAATGGGTTCGTCAAATGAAACCTCGGCATTCGGCGCTGTATTGCATCCATTGGACAATAAATTTGTTCCAGGCGGTTCATCGGGCGGTTCAGCAGTAGCAGTTGCTGCCGGTTTGGCTCATGCTGCTTTGGGAACCGACACAGGCGGTTCTGTGCGCCAGCCCGCTGCATTTTGCGGCATTATTGGCTTCAAACCAAGCTATGGACGCATTTCGCGCAACGGAGTGGTTGCATTTGGCTCTTCATTCGATCAAGTAGGAATATTTGCGCCAGATATTTTCTCCACATCACGGCTGTTCGATGCGCTAAGCGGTCGGGATGAGAGCGATTCAACAACGTCAAACCTTCCGCCAGCGCAATCTTATTCCGCAATTCAACAGCCGCTTCCCAAACAATTTACAATTGCAACACTATCGGAAGATCAGCTAACTGGCTGCGATAGCAATATAATACGCGAGTATTATCGCGGATTAGAGCTTTTGAAAGATGCCGGCGGAACGGTTGTTTCAATAACTATACCCCATAGCGAAGCATGGATTCCCGCTTACTATGTGCTTGCCACAGCAGAAGCTTCGTCTAATCTTGCGCGCTTCGACGGCGTTCGTTATGGTTTTCGCGCCGCTGCCGATGATAATGCCGATATGACAATGGCGACCCGTTCACAAGGATTTGGCGATGAGGTGAAGCGACGGATCATGCTCGGCACGTATGTTCTTTCATCAGGATATTATGATGCGTATTTTGGTAAGGCGCAGAGAACGCGCCGCTTAATTTATAATGGATACGAAGAACTATTCAAAAAAGCTGATGTTTTATTTTTGCCAACCACGCCAACGCCTGCATTTCGCCGAGGAGAAAAAATAAAAGATCCAGTGTCCATGTATTTATCTGATTATTTTACTGTGTCTGCCAATTTAGCGGGAATTCCGGCTGTCAGCATTCCATTTGGCAAAGCCGACAATGGCTTTCCCATCGGAATGCAATTGCAGGCACGGAGCAATGACGACGACCGTCTGCTTCAATTTGCACGGCATATTCTTGATATGGCATAAAACGTTAGCAAAAACTGACGCATTTTTAGCATTAAAGCCTGCAAGCCGTTTATTATTTATATTTCTATTTTGAATTATGATTACCGAAGCAACCATACAAAAAGTTTCTGAAGCTTTATCATCTATTGAAGAACAAGACCTTGCCGCCAGTCAAATAGAACAAAATCAGCCTGCTCTTTATAATTTAATTTTCGGCTATCCTGAGGACTATTCCGAATTCGAAGCAGATTTTCAATGTATTTTCGGCATGTTGATTTGGAAAACAATGATTGATGAATACCCTGAAATAAAAAAAATTAGTTTCGATGACATTGAATCTACACTTGAAAAAAATTCAATAATACTAACACAGATAGATGAGCTGGCCGATGGCGATGCCATGGTGTTCGTTGAAAAACTCACAGAAAATTATCAACAGTCAGAATTGCTGGTATTTGCCATATCTGCTCTTGTCTATGCAGACGAAGAAGACGATGGCAGCGAGGAAAATTATGTAATTCGTGAAGATATGAAAGGCAGTTTGCTGTTAGTTCTAAAAACATCTCTTGACTGTCTTAATGAAGCAAGATAATTGGAGAAAACGAATTGAGCGCTGATATAGAAATTCGTCGTCTAGCTCCCGAGCAATTTACAATATTCGCCAAACTTATTGCATCATTAGCCGATTTTGAGAAACTGACTCCGCCTAATAAACATGCGTTGCAACGTTTGTATAAGCATGCATTTAGTCAGCCTCCAAAATTCGAGGCATTTTTAGCATATTTAGGCGAACAGCCCGCTGGATATGCCATTATTTTTGAGACGTATTCATCATTTCTAGCAAAACCAACGCTTTACCTTGAAGATATTTTTGTGCTGCCTGAATATCGCTCTAAAAAAGTAGGTTATGCATTATTCTCGTTTTTAGCAAAGGAAGCATTGAAGCGCGATTGCGGCAGAATGGAATGGCAAGTTTTACATTGGAACGAGTTAGCGCTTAACTTCTATCATAAATTAAAAGCAGAGCATCTTAAAGATTGGCTTCCTTATCGGCTTGATGAATACGGATTGCGTCAAATTGTAGAAATTCGATAATTATATCTTTGCGTATGAAACGTGCATTAATTACCGGCATTACTGGTCAAGACGGCTCCTATTTAGCTGAATTACTGCTTTCCAAGGGTTATGAAGTGCACGGCATTATCCGGCGCGCAAGCACATTCAACACCCATAGAATTGACCATATTTACACCGATCCTCACGAAGTCAGCACGAGATTGCACCTGCATTACGGCGATTTGTCCGATGCCGGTCTTATCACGGAGATTGTGTATAATATTGCTCCAGAAGAAGTGTATCATCTTGCGGCACAAAGTCATGTGCGCGTCTCATTCGATATGCCAGAATACACTGGAAACATCACAGCAATCGGCACAACGCGCATTTTAGAGGCAATTCGACGCAGCGGCATTACAACACGATTTTATCAGGCATCCTCTTCGGAAATGTTCGGCTCTGCCCCGCCGCCACAATCCGAGCATACTTCATTCCAACCTCAAAGCCCTTATGCGGCCGCAAAGGTCTACGGCTTTTTTATTGCGAAAAATTATCGAGAAGCATACAATATTTTTGCCTGCAACGGCATTTTGTTCAATCACGAAAGTCCGCGCCGTGGCGAAATTTTTGTAACGCGAAAAATAACTCGCGCCGCAGCAGCAATTCTCGCAGGGAAACAGAAAACTCTATATATCGGAAATCTTGATGCGCGAAGAGATTGGGGATATGCGCCGGAATACGTAGAAATGATGCATCTTATGATTCAGCAAGACAAAGCGGATGATTTTGTGGTCGGAACGGGCGAAAGTCATTCTGTGCGCGAATTTATTGATGCTGCATTCGGCTATGCAGGCGTTGAATTGGAATGGCGCAATTCTGGAGTTGATGAAATAGCTGTTGTAAAAAGCACTCAGGGAAATGCAAACGACTTTCTAAACAACGGAGATGAAATTGTGAAAATTGATCCTCGCTATTTTCGGCCAACCGAAGTGGATTTCCTTCGAGCAGACATATCAAAAGCTAATAAAATTCTTCATTGGCATCCGAGAGTTTCATTCAGTGAAATTGTGCAAGTCATGACTGACCATGATCTCTTACGAGTTGGTCTATCTGCTCCGAGATCTGGCATAAAAGCAGTCGCCGCTAAAGGACTATACTGGACTCGGCATGAATTCAATGATGGTGCCTCAATACTTGGCGAGATCAGCTAAATTTCATTATTGATTTTAATTTCGACAAGCTCAATACATACAAATTGTTTTTTTATTCGCCGAACACTTTTTTCAATAATTCGGTTGTGCGCGCTGCCGGATTTTTCCGGATTTCAAGCTCTTCTTGTGATATCATGTAAAAAAGCCCGCTAAGTGCCTTTGAGGTTACATATTCGGTAAGATTTGGATTAACTTTTTGCATAAATGGTATTTTATTGTAAGAAGTAAATACCGTTTCCCAATATCTTGTTGCCTTAGTTTTTTCTAGCGACGTCTGAATTACTGGCGTCAATTTTTCAGTTAATGCGGCAGATGTTGTGCGGCGCAGATATGACGTTGCAGCATCATTATTTCCTTTTACTATTGCAATTGCTTCCTGCAAGGTCATATTTTTTATAGCGGCAATAAAAATATCTTTTGCGCCGGAAGCAGCATCTTCCGCAGCGCGATTGAGAGCCACTATTGCTTCATCCACTTGACCTCCCAAGCCAATTTCGCGCAAAGTGGCTTCCACTTTTTTAGCTTCTTGCGGCCACGGAATTACAACCGCAGGATTTTTAAGATAACCGTCTATATGCGAGAGCAAATCTGTACCTTTTACCGCTCCATTGCTCAATGCTTCTTTTATGGCATTGGCGGCTTCTTGTTCAGTAAAACCGGAAGGATTGTTTAACATTTTCTCAGATTGTTTTTTAAAGGTGTCGAATAGCTGCGAAGCAGCCGGCTGGGCAGCTAACAAAGCGAGAATTATTACTGAAATAATTTGTAAATACATGGAAATCCTAAGATTGTGAAAAGGAGGTTAAGAATGAACGGTTATAGGAAAGCTTTTATTGTGAATGATTATATCATTCTTATTATTTGGCACTGTTCTTTTTCAATCATAATTATGCTGAATATTATTATATTTCATTTATTATATATTACAAAGCATGTGTGTATTTATTTGTAATTATCGCCCAATATTATTTCAGAAAGCTTGAAAACCAATTTGAAACACAATACAAAGCTTAATATAAAGCCTATAAAACTTAAGAATTAGAGCAATGCAAGATAAACATATTCGCTGTCGTAAAATTTGCTGATTGATTCCGCAATTTTGTTTGATAACCACAAAACAAATATTACAAATGGAATAAAAATAGTAAAAAATACAACGTCAATTCCTTTTATTGTTTCGCTTTTTTGTTCATTTCTATTGATAAATTTATAAGAATACTTTGAATCGCTATTTTTTTCATAATTAGGTTGATATTCTGTTTCATTTTCGCAATATGAAGCATTAGATTTATATTCCTTTGATTTATATTCCTTTGATTTATTTCCTTTTTCGCTCTTGTAAAATTTACCATTTGA
This sequence comes from Chlorobiota bacterium, assembly GCA_039810485.1. Classification (GTDB taxonomy): domain Bacteria; phylum Bacteroidota; class Ignavibacteria; order Kapaibacteriales; family UBA961; genus JADZAA01. The sequence goes on from JBDHXA010000097.1 coordinate 9,933, forward strand.
ATTATATTCATTGCTTGCATATTTATAATTGAGCCCACTCCGAAAAGTCGGATAAAAAAAACCATAGATATTCAGCTGTTAAATTGCAATATCGCATTTGTTTTCA
>JBDHXA010000098.1:0-9726 GCA_039810485.1 Chlorobiota bacterium
GTTGGGTTGTTGCACTATGACACTTAAACCAACTCTTTATTTATTTCATCCGTTGCACTTCACTGTTGAATCTGCGTTGTATAAAAGTTGAGAATAGATTAGAATAAATTGTCAGCCTAAATTTGGTGTTGTACACGATGAATACAAGCAAAATTATCAAATTTGGCTTATGATGATTTCTCAAATAGCAATTGAATTATAGAGTTGGTTTATATATTCACGAAATAATCATGAAATATAACACAATCTTTGATGCTAATTTTTAGGTTTTAAAATATTATGATAGACCTGCGAAGCGATACGGTTACCATGCCAACAGATGAAATGCGGCGTGTAATGATGCAAGCCAAAGTAGGCGACGATGTGTATGGCGAAGATCCGTCTATTAACGAATTACAAGAATATGCCGCGGATTTGCTCGGCAAAGAGTCCGCGTTGTATGTTCCATCTGGCGTAATGAGCAATCAAATTGCTATCGCTCTGCATACTCAACGCGGCGACGAAGTAATAGTTGAGAACGAGTCGCATATTTTTCATTATGAAACCGGCGCTCCGGCAATGCTGTCCGGCGTTCAATTGCATTGTGTCCATTCTGAAAAAGGAGCTCCATCTCCTGACAATTTGCGCCATGCAATTCGACCTAGCGACTATTACTTTCCTCGAACTTCGCTTATTTGCCTCGAAAACACACATAATAGGCATGGCGGAACAATTCTTCCGCACGCATATCTTCAAGAAATTGCCGGCATTGCACGACATTTTTGCATTGCTGCTCATTGTGATGGCGCTCGTCTGTGGAATGCTTGTGCGGCAACTGGCATCTCAGCCAGCGATTACGCCGCCCCGTTTGATACAATATCAGTTTGTCTGTCCAAGGGGCTGGGAGCTCCTGTCGGATCGCTTCTTGCCGGCGCTAAATCCTATATTGAAGCGGCAAAAAAATACAGAAAAATATTTGGCGGCGGCATGAGGCAAGCTGGCATTTTGGCCGCGGCCGGCTTGTTTGCTCTTAAACATCATCGAGAATTTCTCGCCTATGATCATGAACATGCGACGTTGTTTGCCAAATTATTGGCAGAATCAGAAAATGTGAAAATTGCTCTTGAAAATGTAGAGACAAATATTGTGCTGTTTGAAACGCCTAATACAGATTTGTTCATTCAAAAATGTCGTCAGCATGGCTTGCTTGTATCTGTAGGAAAGAAAGACGCGATTCGTGCTGTGTTTCATTTCCAAACAAGTCGTTCCGACACTATAAAAGCTGCAGAAATAGCAATAGCGGCAGCGCAAAAATAATTCCAGACCATATTATTGTTGTATTTTGAGAAATTACCTATGAATGCCCCAATCGCCAAGCTACGTATTTTTTTGCTTGTTTTTACATTTTGTATTCATGCAAATATTTGGTCGCAATCGGTTTGGCAAAGCAAACGAACGTCATGGTCTGGATCGGAAAATCAGATTGGAGAAATATTTGCATTCAATGAAAACTACAAAGCATTTTTAGGGCTGGCAACTACAGAGCTTTCTTCAACTTCTGAAGTTGTAAAAATTGTCGAAACTGCCGGATTTAAAGAGCTTAAAGATAATTCTCAAATAAAAGTCGGCGCAAAACTATATATAGTCAATCGTGGGCGCGCTATAATTGTATTCGCAGTTGGCTCCAAACCAATAGCTGACGGCTCGCGGTTAATTGCAGCGCATCATGACAGTCCGCGCATTGATGTAAAAGCACGTCCTTTGTATGAGTCCGCCGGTTTTACGCTGATGCAAACGATTTATTATGGCGGGATAAAAAAATATCAATGGGCAAATATTCCTCTTATGCTCACAGGCAGAATTGATCTCAAAGAAGGAAAGCACATAGACGTTTCGCTCGGAGCAAAGCCAGATGATCCGGTTTTTTTGATTGCCGATGCAGCGCCTCACTCCGACTTGCCTCCTCGCGAACGAAAGTACACAAATGTATTCGATGGCGAAGAGCTTGATCCTATTGTCGGCTCAATGCCCGGAGCAAGCGGCAATGTCATTACCGAGACAATGCGGCGCATAGCCGAGATGTATGGCATTGCCGAAGAAGATTTTGTAAGCGCCGAACTTTCATTTGTTCCGGCTATGCCTCCTCGCGATGTCGGATTCGACCGTGCAATGACTGCCGCTTATGGTCAGGACGACCGCCTTTGCTCGTATGCAGCTATTCGCGCACTTGCCGAGTTAAAAACTGCGCCCGAAATAACTGCATTGGTCTATTTGACCGATAATGAAGAAACAGGAAGCATTAATAATACCGGCGCACAATCAAGCTTTCTTAGCAATATGTATGCTCGAATTGCAGAAGCGCAGACCGGCTCTGCATTTAACGAAAACACAACACGAAGAGCTTTGCGCAATTCTTTAGTGGTAAGTGCTGATGCAAACGATGGTATTAACCCATTATTTCCTGGATTGTCTGAGCCGACGAATGCAGCGCGGCTTGGCTATGGCGTAGCCATCAAACGATATGGCCGCTCGTTCGATGCAAACTCCGAAACAACTGCATTTATTCGCAAGCTTCTTGACGACAATGCAATTCCATGGCAAACAGCGTCATATAAAGTGGAGTCGGGTGGCGGCGGGACGATTGGTGGCTTTATGTCGAAGGAAAATATGGAGGTTGTTGATATTGGCGTTCCATTGCTTTCCATGCATTCTACGTATGAGCTCTCCTCCAAAATTGACGTTTGGAACCTCTTCCGTTTCTTCAAAGTTTTTTTTCATTAAATTATCGCTTGGAAGTTATAATTATTAATTAAAATTAAAAAATCTCAAAAAGATAGGCCAGGATTTTAAAATAAAACTTTGGCAGCAAGAGAGGGAACTATATCAGTCGCCGCACTTTTAAATTATCTTGACGAGGAAGGTTGAAAAAATATCAAAATGAGCAAAAATTAATTTGCAAGTTGTTTTTTTTATTTTATGTTGCTAACAATCGTTTAATTCTTTCATTAATTGTTCTTCTATTGCCATGAAAAGTTATTTAGCTGTCTTTGTTTTTCTCGTTATTGCAATAAGTGCAGTAGCAGCTGGAATGACAGTCAAAGGAGATGGAAAAAATTGTACGCCGCCATGTTGTATTCGTGAACCAAAGGGGCAGTATTGCGATTGTTTGATTGAAACAGCTGGCTGCACTTTATCATGTATTAGAGAATGTGTTAAAGGAGATTTTAAATTTGATGTAATTTGTGCAACTTTTTCTGCTTCTTTTACCGGTTGTTTAGAATCTGGTCGTATTGACCGCACAGGCATGACTGTATGTTGTGAGAGCGATCAAGAACTGTATGATCAAATATGCAGCTTCAACAGTTTGATGCCCTGCGAATCTTCTGAATGTCTCTATAAAATGCGAGATCTCGGCTGCTGGGGCTGGTGAAAATAATTAAATGCAATAAATTCTTAAATACAAAAATATACAGGGATAAAATCATGCTGCGCTTTGTATTTGCAATCGTTATTGTATATTCAATTGGTTCTTACGCATCATTTGCAGCAGTAGTTGACGCGGATTCGGCGCTTGCCGGAGTAACTCCGCAAGACCATAATTTTCTACGCTATTTTTATTTCAAGAATCAGTTTGACTCTGCTATGGTAAGCTATCGGTTCGGAGAAGTAAAGCTTATTGTAAACGATACGGCGAGACGCGTGTATCTGTCGTCTTTACTTGCTGAAAATTCTTTTGTTCAAGGAGATAGCATTCAGGGAGTTATGAGTAATTTACTTGGTTATTCACGCACCGAGAATTTTATCATGCCTGCTTCTGGTACAATATCGTATTATGCTCATCTTTCAACGTTACGGCTTCCATGCGATGCTAATATTGACACTTCAAACAAGGGAGGAGGATGCGATGAAGCTACCTATGGCGACTCTCGTTGGTTGGTTGGCGTCAATAAAATTCAGGATAGAACTGAATTTGTCGTGCAGCTTCTGCGGGCGTCCGATGATGCAGTGTTGGCAACATATGACAGCTTAGGCATAGCGCCCAATCCTAACTGCATATATGCGGATGTATATGGCAGCAGCGCGGGATTTACAAAACATTCATTCGCAATACCTGTCGGATATCAAAGCGAACCTGCATATCTGCGGATATCTCCTCGTCGTTACGGTCCAACACCTTATGGTATTATACTTTTGAATGAAGCAACTAAATTTATGGCTTTAAGTTATTCAACTGACGACTTAGGATATAAAAAGCATGCAGCGTATTCAAATGACAGTGCTTATTTTCATCAATATGTTTGGAAGAGGATTACCGAATATTTTGACAGCACTGCATATCAAACAGGTCATTATCCAGCTATGATCCCAAGATATGTGTTTGACTATGGCATTGACACGTTGTACTATAATAAGTATTTTGACAAACGTATTTCTTCAGCTGGAAAAGAATACAGAGTTTTAAAAGAGTACAATGGTCTGGTAAAAGCATCATCAAAAACGGAGAATTACCTCAAATATGTCAATGTTCCGTCAAGTTCGCTGAAAGAATTTGAAATTACAGATATTTATCCTAATCCGTCTGACGGAAGCAATATAACAGTGCAATTAAAAGGGGCTTATAACACTATCGGAGTATATGCTAATATCCTAACTCTCGCCGGAAGAAAAATCGGAACGCCTTGGTACGGGAGTATTGTAAAGGGTGTTTCATCAGTCAGCTTCTCTTTGGGCGATTATTCTTCAGGAAGTTATTTGCTATGCTTTATTAATAATGTAGGTCAATTGGTTGATGTTCGCAAAATAATAATTAGAAAATAGAGATTGCTTTTGGTAATTTACAAAAAACGATGTTTGTTTTATAAAAGTCCGTCAGTATGGCGGACTTTTATTTTATGTGGCATTGTGAAAAAAATATTTGATGCTGGCAATTAAAAATATGCTGCTGATTATTTCGCTCAATGTATCTCTTTGCCGCAAACTATTTGATTTAAGAAAAAACGCATTTGACTGTCATTTTTGTAATACTTTGTTTCCCAAGAATATAACAGAATGTATAATCTATGAAGCAACTGATGCCAATTCTCTATTTCAGTCATTTTCCGCACACACAAATGGGTGGTCAAAAAAGTTTGCTTGCTTTGATAGAGCATCTTGACCGTGCGAAATACCGTCCTTTTGCTGTAGTTAGTGAAAATGGTGAGTTGAGCGAAGAATTGAGGAAAAGAGATTGTTCTGTTTTTTTCACCGAATTGCCAGAGGCAAAACGCACTTACTTTTGGCAGCCATGGCGCTTGGATGCTCGACATTTCTTTGTCGCTGCTGCAAAAGTCAGGCAAATTGCACTCGATTGTGAAGCAAAAATTCTACATTCTGACGAAGAAAGCGATGCTGTACTTTGCGGTGTTGTCAAACGCGGAACGATAATGAAAACCGTGTATCATGTGCGTCTGACAAATCCATGCAAATTAGACAGACGAATCGAATTGGCAGCCGACAGATTCATCGGCGTTTCTGAAGGAACAAAGCAGCGCTGGTCGCTTCGCGCTCTGAAACGTTGCAGCATTATCCCGGACGGGCTAGACTGTGATGTATTTTCTCCGCACGGTGATCGCCTTTCAGCAAAACGGTCGCTTAATTTGCCTGAAAATCAGTTTGTTGTTCTTTTTGTTGGGCAAGTAAAAGAAGGAAAAGGCATATATGACCTGATAGAAGCAATTGGTTTGCTTAAAGCAGAAATTTCGGCAGACAAACTTCCTTTACTGCTAATTGCGGGCACGCCGATTGACAACATTACAATTCCGATAATTACTAAGCGAATGGAAGAACTACAGATTACTCAGAACACGCAAATCATTGGTCGCCAGTATAATATAGAAAAATGGATGCAAGCGGCAGACACGATTGCATTGCCATCGCATGAAGGCGTAGAAGGTTTGCCTCGCGTATTATTCGAAGGTATGGCCTGCGGCGCGATTGGATTAGGGACTGACGTTTCGGGAGTACGCGAAGCGATACTACCCCAAACCGGACTGCTCGTGCCGGAACGTTCGCCGAGAGCGATTGCAGATGCTTTGATGGTACTGATGCAACAACCGGAATTTGCCGCTGCTCTGCGCGCAAAAGGATTAGAGAGTGTGAGGCAGCGATTCGACATACGCGCATCAGCTCACGCTGTTGAAAAAGTATACGAGAGTATATTTGCAGAAAGAATTTGAAATTATATCAGCTGTTGTTTTCTGATAACAACAGCATTTCTATTTGTAAAATAAGTTTTATTTTGCATATAATGTTCAAAAATGACAAAATAATTACATTTTATATAGTCGCCTCATTTAATCAATATTAAATTCTCGATAATGCATTCAATCATAAGAAAAATATATTTAAAACTTCTTTATTATGGCTTTGACGTAAAAATATTTTTAAGAGCCGTAAAAGGCATCAATAAAAGTTGGTTTTTCGATGATTACAAAGAGCTTAGCAAACAAAAGGGCTCAGATACAACCTTTGAATTTTCAACAATGTATCCGATTTTAACTGACAAGCACGATCAAGGCGGCATTATGAAGGGTCATTATTTTCATCAGGATCTTTATGTGGCAAAATTGGTATATGCTGCAAATCCGCAAAAACATTTGGATATCGGATCGCGAACAGACGGTTTTATTGCTCATGTTGCTTCGTTTAGAGAAATTGAACTGATAGATATTCGAGCCATAAGCAGCAAAGTAAAAAATATAATATTTAGACAGGCAAATTTAATGGTGCTCCCTCCTGATCTAATCAATTATTGCGATTCAATTTCCTCACTCCATGCCATAGAACATTTTGGCTTAGGAAGATATGGCGACCCTATTGATTATTGGGGCTATCTAAAAGCTGTTAAAAATATCGCAAAAATGTTAAAAGTTAAAGGACGCTTCTATTTTTCAGTTCCAATTGGCCAGCAAAGAATTGAATTTAATGCTCATAGAGTTTTTTCTCTTAACTATTTGATAAAAATTCTTTCAAATGATTTTGATATTTATTCGTTTTCGTATGTTGATGACAAAGGCGATTTCTTTGAAAATGCAGAACTGTCGAATGATAATATATCATCAAATTTTGGCTGCTGCTATGGATGCGGAATATTTACCTTAGTAAAAAAGTAACTTAGAAAAAGATTGCAATCTGTTTGTATAGATTAACAATTTAGATGTTAATTTCTAAATTTGTATTGCAATCACTATTGATAAATATCAGCATTTATTGTATTTGCAAATTCTGTACTCACCCAAGCAATACATTGTAAAATAAATCATAGATTTAATTATTTATTGGATAAAAAACATGAAATTTACATATCTTGGACATTCTTGTTTTGTTGTGGAAACGCAAGGAAAGAAAATACTTTTTGATCCTTTTATCACTCAAAATCCATTGGCAGAAGCTGTGTCTGTTAATGATGTACAAGCCGATTATATTCTCGTTTCGCATGGTCATTCCGACCATATTGCGGATGCCGTTGCTCTCTATGAGCAAACAGGTGCTACTGTCGCTGCTAACTTCGAAATCTGTAATTGGTTGGAACGGCAGGGAGTAGAGCATACTCATCCGATGAACGCAGGCGGTAAAATGAAATTTGATTTTGGCATTCTTTTCATGACGTCGGCGATTCATTCGAGCAGTTTCCCGGATGGTTCGTATGCCGGCAATCCCAATGGATTTATTATAGCAAACGACGAAGGAACGTTCTATTATTCTGGCGATACCGCGCTTACGGCAGATATGTCGCTTTATGGAGAGCGTTTTAATATAGATGTCGCGGCCTTGCCAATTGGTGACAACTTTACCATGGATTATTACGATGCAGTTCGCGCTGCCTCCATGCTACGCTGCTCAACTATTGTCGGCGTGCATTATAATACTTTTGGATTTATTGAAATTGATGGCGAATCTGCTAAAAATTATTTTACATCGCAAGGGAAAAACTTGCTATTGCCCGGAATAGGAGAAACTATAATCATATAAAAGATAGATTGTTATTCTACTCATATTCGGCTGGATTGTATTTATTCCAAAAGTTTAATCAAGCCAGCCCTTGCGTTTGAAGAATATCATCATGCTAATGCCGATCAATATGATAATCACCCAAATTGCCTCGTAACCGTATCTCCATTGCAATTCCGGCATTGACTGAAAATTCATCCCATAAATACTCGAAATAAATGTAAGCGGCAGAAAAATTGTCGAAAATACCGTCAACACTTTCATTACTTGATTCATTCTGTTGGAATTAACTGAAAGATAAGCTTCAAGCAGACCTGAAACATTTTCTCGGTACGACTCCACCAAGTCGGCAATACGAACTAAATGATCGTATACGTTGCGGTAATACACCATTTCTTGCATTGAAACTAAGGAAAACTCACCTCGCGAGAGACGATTCAAAATTTCGCGCTGATATGTGGTTATGCGCCTTAAGCGCACAATTCCTTTTTTTAATTCTAAAATTTGCGAAAGTGTTGTAGTTTGAAAATTCTCAAACACGCTTGCCTCTAACGCATCCAAGCGTATATCAAAATATTCAATAACCGGCGCATAATTATCCACTACTCCATCAATGATAATGTGAAAAAGAAAATCTGTTCCGCGCTTCATCATCAAAGGATTTTTTTCGCATAATTCTTTAACATAATTAATGGCAGGCGACATTTCGTAATGATGAGTTACAAGATATTTTTTGCCTAAAAAGGCATTTAATTGCCGTGTTGGAAATTGTACGCTAATATATTGATTGATGCTGTCTCCCAATTCTTCTGATAATTCGACTGGCCGCTCTACAGGATTGAAAATCACATAGAGATAATCATTGTAATCTTCTACTTTTGGATAATGATCACCTATCGTTGGCTTTAGCCGTTCATGCTGACAATCCTCGACGGCAAGATGATGAAAGTGAAAAAAATGAATCAGAAGAGTTTCTTCCTCCTCTTCTGTCGGATTTTCCAAATCAACCCATATTGTTGTGTTATCGAAAAATGGCTGGTTTTGAAGCATGAACAAATCTTTTATGGAGATTTGCTTCATTTTATCATCAGTCAAAGTAAATATTGTGATCATCAGCGAAATAAAACTGCATTATATAAAAATATTTGCCGGCAATGCCAAAAGTATATGCAAAAATAGTGTTAAGAGTTTGTTATATGAAAAATATTATTAATTTAGCCGCGTTTTAGTAGAGCGAAGAGAAATATCATTGTCATAAGCTTAAATGGCTCTGCTTTTGGGAACGGAATAGAACTTCAACGATGCAAAACATCATTGTCATCTTGAAATTTCGCAGATTCAACAGTGAAGTGCAACGGATGAAATAAATAAAGAGTTGGTTTAAGTGTCATAGTTCAACAACCCAACGACGAGTTTATCACAAACGGAGCACAATATGCCCAGCGGCTATACACACCTAACGCAAGAGCAAAGATACGAAATTGAAATCATGCATAGGAATAAAGTTTCATTACGAACCATTGCAGCAAATATTGGCGTTTCAGCTTCTACTCTCAGTCGTGAATTGCGCCGCAATAAAGGCGAAAGAGGCTACAGGCATAAGCAAGCACAATCGAAATATCAAGAGCGCAATAGGCGACAAGGCAAAGCCCTCAAATTCAAAGGTGAGCTACTCTCTATTGTAGAGAAGCTTCTATGTTTCGACTTGAGTCAGGAACAGATTTCACACGATCTTTTGCGCATCGGCTATAGCATCAG
>JBDHXA010000099.1:0-9698 GCA_039810485.1 Chlorobiota bacterium
TTTTCAGAACAGATTTTAAAAAGGTTCTGACTTGTGTCTGAAAAAATAAAAAAACTAATTTTTAGAACCCACCTTAAACAATTGGACTGACTTTTTTGAACAACAAAATAAACTATTGACAACAAAAAATCAAAGCGAATAATTTCGAGGCAACATGAAAAAGTACAGTATTATATTAGTATTAGGAATATTTATATCTGCATGCCAGAATAAATCGCAGCAACCAATAGGAGCAGTGATTCCAATTCTGCCTGTCATTGAAGTGCAAACAAAAGATATACAAGGCTTTTCATCTTACCCGGTTAGCTTGGAAGGTATTGTTAATGCAGAAGTACGCGCCAAAATTTCTGGTTATATAACTAATGTATTGGTTGATGAAGGCAGCTTTGTTCAAAAAGGGCAGGTTCTCTTCAAGCTGGAAACCGACGCTCTTACTGAAGATGCCCAAGCTGCAAAGGCAAATGTAGATGTTGCACAAGTTGGTGTAGATCAGCTTGAGCCGCTTGTAGCTCAAAAAATTGTAAGCGATATTCAATTGAAGGCGGCCGAGGCAAAACTTACCCAAGCTAAAGCATCGTATAAAAGTATAGTGGCAAATATTGACTATGCCAGAATAATAAGCCCAGTTTCCGGCTATGTCGGACGCATAACTTATCGTCAGGGATCATTGGTAAATCCGACAAATCCGCAGCCAATAACCATTGTGTCCAACACCAATGAAGTGTTCGGCTATTTTGCAATGAATGAAGCAGATTACATAGATTTTTTGCAAAAATCACAAGGGAAAACTCTCGCCGAAAAGATGAAGAACTTTCCTGCGGTTCAGTTGAAAATGTCGAACGGTGATATGTATCAGCATGAAGGAAAAATACAAACAGTAACAGCGCAAGTAGATCCTTCAACTGGAACAGTGAGTTTCAGAGCAATTTTTCCCAATCCCGAACATCTGCTTGCCAACGGCAGCAGCGGAACGATTGTCATTCCAAAAATTTATTCGCAAGCAATTCTATTGCCGGCAGAAGCCACTTTCGAATTGCAAGGCAAAGTATATGTCTATCAAGTAACAGCAGATAATACTGTGCATCAAAAGATAATAGAAGTCGCTGACAAGATAGGATCTGTGTATGTAGTGAAATCCGGCATTGAGCCGGGGACAAAATTAGTGGCTCAAGGCATAGGAAAACTACGGCAAAACGATAAAATATCACCTGTTCCACAATCAATTGATAGCTTGATAAACAGCCTGAAACCGGTATTCAAATAAACTGCTTTTCCTAAAGATTATGTTTAAAAGATTTATAGAAAAACCTGTTCTTTCAACAGTAATTTCGATTGTAATTGTACTTCTTGGAATTATAGGAATTTACACGCTGCCAATAGCTCAATATCCTGACATAGCGCCGCCAACTGTGATGGTTGCCACGAATTATCCTGGAGCTAATGCTCAAACAGTTCTTGAGAGTGTTATCATACCATTGGAAGAGCAAATCAACGGCGTGGAGCACATGAAGTATCTTACTTCAAGCGCAAGCAACGACGGTTCGGCAAACATTCAGATTTTCTTTGAGCAAGGCGTAGATCCAGATATTGCAGCCGTGCACGTTCAAAACCGTGTGTCTCGCGCTTTACCATTGCTGCCGGCTGAAGTAACTCGCGCAGGAGTTACCACACAAAAGCAGGCGACCGACGCTTTACTGTGGATATCTTTCTATTCAAATAATAAAGATTACGACGCTACATTTATTCAAAATTATTTGAATATCAATGTTTTTCCCGAGCTTCAGCGGATTGACGGCGTGAGCGAAGTGCGCTCAGCAAACGCAAAAACTTATGCCATGCGTATTTGGTTAGATCCAGTAAAACTTGCCTCATACAAACTGCAGCCCTCTGATGTAATTGCAGCAATCAACGAGCAAAGCCGCGAGGCTGCAGCAGGCACAATTGGACAAAATAACGGGAAAGCATTTGAGTATATCATTCGTTATAGCGGTCGCTTCAAAACTCCCGAACAATATCAAAGTATTATCATTACCGCTCTTGGAAACGGTCAGTTTTTGCGATTAAGCGATGTTGCAAAAATTGAAATGGATGCGCAAGGATATAATGTGGTTTCGACTGCCAATGGTTATCCTGCTGTAAGTATGGGACTGTTTCAAACGCCTGGCTCGAATGCGCAGGAAATTATCAAAAATATACATAAGAGATTGAAAGAATTAAGACCAAGCTTTCCTCCAGGCATTGACTATTTGGTAAATTATGACACAAATCTCTTCTTAGATGCTTCTATTGACAAAGTTATCGAAACACTAATTGAAGCATTTTTGCTTGTTTTTCTTGTAGTTTTTCTCTTTTTGCAAAATCTGAGATCTACTATTATTCCGGCTATTTCAGTTCCTGTTTCAATTATCGGAACTTTCTTTTTTATCAGTCAGTTTGGATTTTCCATCAATCTGCTAACATTATTCGCTTTAGTATTAGCTATTGGAATTGTAGTTGATGATGCCATTGTTGTAGTCGAGGCGGTTCATGCCAAATTGGAAGGAGGTGCCGAATCGGCAGTCAAAGCCAGCCATTCGGCAATGTCGGAAATTACCGGAGCTATTATTTCAATTACATTAGTGATGGCGGCAGTTTTTATACCAATTACCTTTATAACCGGTCCGACCGGCGTGTTCTATCGTCAATTTGGTATTACGCTAATTATTGCCATTGCTATTTCGGCATTGAATGCTCTGACGCTAAGCCCCGCACTTTGCGCACTAATTTTGAAGACGCATCAAGAAGGAGAAGCAAGAAAATTTAAATTTCTGCATCGTTTTTATTTTGCATTCAATGTTGCTTTCAATCAAATAACAAATAAATATAGAAGTGGGTTGAAAACAATCAATCATCATAAATGGGTTACTGCTGTAATTCTTATCGGCGCTTCGGCTCTGATTGTATGGTCGGCAAATACAACGTCGAAAGGATTTGTGCCCAAAGAAGACAGAGCTGTAATCATGGCAAATATCGAATTGCCCGCAGGTTCATCGTTAGACCGTACGACTGCAATAATTCAAAATTTAAGCGTTGAAGTAAAGAAAGTTCCGGGAGTTGTCGGAATGTCGTTTACGGCAGGTTCAAGCTTGTTAGGCGGCTCAGGAGGCAATTTTGGTCTCGGTTTTATTATTCTCGATAAATGGAATAATCGCAAAGCTGATTCGCTGTCGTCAGCGGCAATTATTAAGAAACTTTTTAGAGCAGCAGGAGGAATACCTGGTGCTCAGATGCTTTTTTTCGAACCGCCCAGCATTCGCGGCTATGGCGTAGCCGAAGGTTTTCAGCTTGAATTATTAGATAAATTCGGCGGAAGCTTTAAAGATTTAGATAAACAGTCCAAAGAGTATTTGGATGAATTGGGGAAACGTCCCGAAATTCTTTATGCCCAAACATCGTTCAATACTAATTATCCGCAATATGAATTGACAATCAATGTGCCTCGTGCCAAAGAAACAGGTGTTTCTATCAGCAGTATATTTCAAGCACTGCAAGGATATGTTGGCGGAATATACACAGCCGATTTTTCTCGATTTGGCAAGCAATATCGCGTGTATGTGCAATCTTTGCCAGGCTCGAGAGCGAGCATTGAAGATATGAATTCGTTGTTTGTGCGGAATAATTCTGGAGAAATGTCGCCCATCACCGAATTTGTTCAATTCAACAGAATATATGGTCCTCAGTCGGTTACTAGATTCAATCTTTTCAATGCAGTGCATATTACGGGCGCGACAAAGCCTGGCTTTTCGTCGGGTGACGCGATAAAAGCAGTTATTGAAACAAGTAAAAATTTGCCGCCAAACCTTGACATTGCTTTTTCTGGGCTTACTCGTGAGGAAATTGCCGCCGGCAATCAAACGCTGTTTATTCTGATGCTTGTGGTTCTCTTTGTGTACTTTATTCTTGCAGGTTTATACGAAAGTTATCTCTTGCCGCTTGCCGTGATGCTGTCGCTGCCAGTGGGAGTGATGGGAGCGTACATTAGCACCAAATTGGCAGGATTAGAGCTAAACATCTATTTCCAAATTGCTCTTATTATGCTCATAGGTCTTTTGGCAAAAAATGCAATATTAATTGTTGAGTTATCCTTGCAGAAACGGCTGGCAGGCGAGTCGCTCTTAGATGCTGCTTTGGATGGCGCAAAAGTTCGCTTCCGTCCAATTCTCATGACATCTTTTGCATTCGTCTTCGGCTTGCTTCCTTTGGTATTTTCAACTGGCGTCGGTGCAGTTGGCGATAGGTCTATTGGCACTGCCGCAGTGGGAGGCCTCTTTGTTGGAACTATTTTGGGAGTGTTTGTCGTGCCTTCGTTATTTATATTCTTCCAATGGCTTCAAGAAAAAATTAGCAAAAAACCTATTGAATTAAGCGAAACTGCACTTTAATACTTTGATTATACAATGAAAAATATACAGAATCTGTATTTAATTTTTGGGATGGTTGCCTTATTTGCACTTTCATCGTGTTTTGTTGGCAGAAATTACGAGCGTCCATCTGTAATAACTGAAGGTTTGTATCGTACAGATAATATTACTGATAATGCTTTGCATTTGCAAGATACAAATTTAATGTCACGAGTTTCTTGGAAAGAAATGTTCTCGGACAATTTGCTTGTAGGATACATTCAAACGGCGTTGGATAATAATTTAGATGTTCAAATCGCATTGAAAAGTATTGATGCTGCAGAGGCATACCTCAAGCAAAGCGAAGCTGCTTTTACACCTGCTGCAAGTGCCGAACTTGATGCGGGATATGTGTCAAGCTCAAAAAATGGTGCCCAAAAAGGTGCTGTTTATCAGCCGCTTCAATTAAGTGCAAATTTTGCATGGGAAGCCGATGTTTGGGGAAAGCTAAAAAGCCAAGAGCGAGCAAATACGGCCGCTTATTTGCAAACAGTTGAAGCGCACAGAGCAGTTAAAACTCGTTTGATCGCTTCGGTTGCCTCAACATATTTTCAATTATTGGCAATAAGTTCTCAAATGCAAATCACTCGCGATAATATTGCCTCGCGCGACAGCATTATCGCTACGACAAAAGCATTAAAAGCAGCAGGCCGACTTACTGAGGTTGCAGTTTATCAAGCGGAAGCTCAATTGTATGATGCTCAGATGATTCTCTTGAATTTGCAGAAGCAGGATCGCATTGCAGAAAATGCTTTTTGTCTTCTGCTTAATCAGCCGTTTCATACAATTCAACGAAATACTCTCGAGCAACAACAAATACTTACGCCTCTTGCTGTGGGTGTGCCTACGCAGTTGTTGGCCAATCGTCCTGACGTAAAACAGGCAGAGTATGGACTGATGCAAGCATTTGAATTGACAAATGTTTCTGAAAGTTATTTTTATCCTTCTCTTACTCTTACAGCTTCGACCGGCTTGCAAAGTACGTCAATTTCTGATTTTTTTAATATAAATTCATTATTTGGCAATATTGCCGGTGGGCTTTTGCAGCCGATATTTAATCGCCGTCAAATAGAAACGGCTAATGAAATCGCTAAAATTCAACAAGATAAAGCACTCTTAAATTACCAGTCGGCATTACTTAGTGCCGGAAATGAAGTATCGAATGCATTATATGATTATCAAATGCAAACACAAGCAATCATTGTGGGAGAAAAACAATATAATGCTTATTCTACAGCCGCTAATTATTCAAAGCAATTATTAGAAAATGGCTTGGCTACTTATCTCGAAGTATTAACTGCGCGGCAAAGTGCTTTGAACGCTCAATTAAATTTAGCAGCAATACGTTATGCCAAATTGAATGCAATTACAACACTATACCGTGCTTTAGGCGGAGGCGTCAATTAACTTTTTGTGGAATAAAACTGGACATTTAATTACGCGCTTTGCTGTTGCATCTTCGATATAACAAAACTCATTTTACGCAAGAAAAACATAAAGTTGTTCTATAATCGGTTTCATAAAATATAATATTGCCGTAATTTGGTGTGTAAGTTATAACAGATAGATACCATATTGCATATTTTAAGGAAATGACTATGGCAATGCAACGTTTTCAAGGAGCTCGACCGCCGTTGTTCGAGCGGCTTACTGATGAATATCCGCTTGTTCCGATTGAGCGTCAGCCATTCAAAATATTGAATAAAAACGAACTTCGCGAGTCAGTGCGTCGTGAAATAATATGGTTGCTTAATACTCGTTCTCCTCTCCCACAATTTATGCTGGAAAAGCAGCAACCGGTTGCTTTTAATTATGGAATTCCTGATTTATTTTCATTATTTCATCCACTTACACCTGAGAAGGAGCAAAAACTGTGTAATTTGTTAGTTCGTATTTTATCTGTTTTTGAGCCGCGCATTAAACGAACAAAAATATCATTTGAACGTTATGATACAGGAAACAGATCCTTGATGCTTCGGCTTGACGGTGTAATAATATTAGAAAATATAGTCGAACAGCTTTCATTTACCGTTACTTTATACAATAATATGCATGGAAAGGCAGATGTCAATGAAATCCTATAAGACCGGCGATATTCTTGATTATTATCAGCAGGAAATTTCATATCTGCGTAAATCCGGATTGGAATTTGCTAAAAAATATCCTAAAATTGCTGCTCGTTTAGAGCTAAACGTAGATGAATCTTCAGATCCGCATGTTGAACGACTATTGGAATCATTTGCGTTTCTGACAGCTCGTATTCAAAAGAAAATAGACGGCGAATTTCCAGAAGTTACTTCTGCTCTCTTGTCCCTGCTATACCCTCATTACCTTAATCCAGTGCCTTCCATGGCAATAGCACGTTTTAAGCCAGATTACAAACAAGGAAAATTAAATTCAGGCTATTTACTGCCCAAACACACTCAAATTAATGCGCCTTCACAGAAGGGAATAAGCATAAAATTCAGAACTTGCTACCCTGTTAATCTATTGCCTGTCGAAGTAGAATTTGCAGGTTTTGAATCAACTGCAAAATATGATTTTCTTGACACTCAACACAATGTTGCAACAGTATTGAGATTGAGAATAAAAGCCCTTGGGGCACCGCTTCACGAAATAGCAATGGATACTTTGCGCTTTTATTTAAATGGAGAAAAAACTGTTGTCAATGTCTTGTACGAATTGCTTTTTTGCAATGTGCATAGTGTGGCGTTGCTCCCCGATATTGACAAGCGTCCTATTCTGCTTCCAGACGAATCAATCAAAGATGTTGGTTTTAGCACAGAAGACGAAGTGTTGCCATATCCGGGCAATTCGCATCCTCAATATAGGTTGTTGCAGGAATATTTTACATTTCCTGAGAAATTTTTATTTTTTGATTTGAACAATTTGAAACGGCACGAGGCAAAAAATTATGTAGATATATTGTTTTTGCTTGATCAAATATCACCAAGCCGGCTTGCTGTCAACAAAGACACTTTTCAGATTGGCTGCTCGCCAATAGTAAATCTTTATCCTAAAATCAGCGAGCCGATTCGTCTTGACCAGCGCAGGTCTGAATATATGCTCGTACCTGATATGCGCCGTGAGTTTTCAACCGAAGTATATTCTATTCAGAAGGTAAGTGTTGCTTCTGATGTAGCTGAAAGAGGACGCGCCATAGATCCATACTTTTCTTATCGTCATAGCGAGGATACTTCGTCGCAAAACAGCTCATATTGGTATTCACGGATGCAATCAACAGGCAGAGAGGATTTGCCCGGCACCGAAATGTATTTGTCGTTTATGGACTTAAATTTTAGCCCGACACAACCGCCTACTCAAATAGTCTATGCCCATACTTTGTGCATGAACCGGCATCTTGCCGAAACAATGCCTATAGAAGTAAAAATGACAATTGAACAGCCGGCGCCCGTTGCAGAAATTACTAATATAACAAAGCCGACTCCACAAATTGATCCGCCTTATTCCGGATCTGCCCTTTGGCGTTTAGTATCTCATCTTTCTCTTAACTTTCTATCTCTTGCCAATGAACGCGATGGCATTACAGCATTTAGAGAAATTCTTCAATTATATAACATCAGCGATGAGCCATCTGTAAACCAACAAATTATTGGCATAGAGGAAATGTTAGTGCGGCGCGTTGTAAGACGCATCGGGAACGACGCATGGCGCGGCTTTTGTCGCGGACATGAGATTTCTTTGCGGTTCAACAATGACATGTATGTAGGCGGCAGCGCCTTTGTTCTTGCATCAGTGCTTAACAGGTTTTTTGCTCTCTACACTTCGGTTAATTCATTTACTCAACTAGTTATTCGTAGCAATCAGAGGAAAGGAGAATGGAAGCGATGGCAACCAATGACCGGCGAACAAATCGTTCTGTAGAAGAAAATCTGTATTCCGACGGCTTCCGCTTTGAGTTCTATCAGGCGGTGCGCCTCTTCGAGATGTTGCGTATATCTACTGCGAATCCAATAGGAGAAGATATTGATCCTGCGTATGAAGCTGTGAAGTTTCGTTCGTCGGTGTTATTTGAATACCCAACAACTGATGTTTCCGATATTCGCTTGATTAACGATGGTGAGCGACTTGCTGAAATGACCATAAATTTTATGGGCATTGCCGGGCATTTCGGTCCGCTTCCTCCGACTTATTCCGAGCTAATTCTCGATCGTTCTCGTAAAAAAGATCATGCAATGCGCGAATTTTTAGATATTTTCAATCACCGTCTGATTTCAATTTTCTATCGTCTGCACAAGCGACATCGCGTAGCATTTGAGTTTAAGCTTCCCGAACAAAGTCACTTCGCTCGCTATCTGTTTTCGCTTGTTGGAATAGAAATGTCAGAATTACGCGGTAGATTAGGCGTAAGCGACCGTCTTTTACTTGGATACGCGGGATTATTAGCGCAAAAACCTCGATCTTCTATCGGCTTGAAAACAATTTTGCAAAACTTTTTTCATTGCAATGTAGACGTGCGCTCTTTTGGAGGTAGGTGGCTTATTCTCGACAAAGAACAGGTTACTAAACTTGGCAATGCTGGCACAAATAATTCGCTTGGTAAAACTGCCATGATTGGTTCCAAAGTTTGGGATCAGCATGCCAATATAGAAATTTGTTTTTCAGAAATAACTCATGTTCAATTTCAAGATCTGCTCCCAACCGGTAAAATGTACTTGCGCTTATTGTCATTGGTCGAATTTTATGTTGGGCGCGAGGTCGGATTGCGCTTAATACTCGAAATAGACAGCGCATTGACTGATAAATTTACTCTTGGAGGCAAATCGCGGCTTGGCTGGATGTCTCATATTGCATATAGTGAAAAACAGTCAAACCAAATGCTTCGCATGAGAATATCTCCCAGACAATTCATTTTAGTAATGCGCAATGTGGCAGGGCAAAAAGATCCTGAATTTGCAAGATGTGCAACCTCGTTTCCTGATTCTCTGCTTGATACTTTGTAGACGTCAGATTCAAAACTCTAAATAAAATAAATAATGTAGGGGGAATAATGAAAGTTTTTGATTGTTACGTTTATACATAGCATTTGCTTGTTCGTGCACGATTATCCTTCGCCGAAAGTTGACTGTAATTTAGATAGTTTCAAATAAAACCTCTGCAAATTATATTTTTGAGCCCACTCCGAAAAGCCGTGCAATATTTCAAATCAAAGAAAACATGGCGCGGATTCAACAGTGAAGTGCAACGGATGAAATAAATAAAGAGTTGGTTTAAGTGTCATAGTTCAACAACCCAACG
>JBDHXA010000100.1:0-9517 GCA_039810485.1 Chlorobiota bacterium
ATTTGTCATAAGAGGGGAAATTTTGTTGTTCAACCTCTAAGATAATTAGAGTTACTTAATTTGCCCTCTTTCTATAAGCGTTTAGGACGCTATTGATCTTTATTTTAACTTCCTTCAATAAAATAAACCCCCTTTTAAGAGGGGGCTCATATTTAGAATATTAGTGATAATAACACTTGCATTAGGCAGCGTTTTTGCACAAGAGAGTCATCAGCCTCCGTCAGCAATGACATTTTCACAGCCGTCGCTTTTATTAGCATCGTCAAATAACTGAGAAAGCAAAATAAACAACAAGCAAAGAAAGATGCAGTAAACAAAGCAAACAGAAAAATCAAGCTTATAATGTATATCCCGAAAATCCCGGTTCAGACAATCTTCAATCCTAATTCAGACAATCTTCAATCCTAATTCAGACGATATCAATCACTTATCGAATATTGGCTGCTCTGCGATATTCACGCAAAATACCTGATGCATTATGCAGGTTTTTCACTGGGGCTTCAATGCAAGTTGTTTTTTTATTTGCAACGAATTTAGCGCCTGCTATCGAGGCAGTTTGCGCTGCAATGGCAGCAAAATGATTGGCATAAAAATATGCATCTGTTTCCTGTGGCAATTCTATTGTCATCAATCCATTTTTAATGACGATTCGCACAAAGCCAAGCGGCAAAGCCGCCACACGCAGACGCACTCCGGCAACTAAATTTTCGGCCTGTTCCGGCAATGCACCATATCTGTCGCGCAAATCGGAAACAATGGCAAGAGCTTCCTCCTCCGTTTTAACATTAAAAAACTTTTTATAGAACTCAAATCGCTCCGCATCGTTTGCAACATACGAATCTGGCAGCAAAGCGTCGGCGCCAATGTCAATGGAAATATCTTCGTTGGCATAAACTGGTTTGTTTTTGCCTTCATCAAAAATATCAGAAAATTCCTGCTGACGCAGTTCTGCAACCGCCTCATCGAGAATCTTTTGATACAATTCAAATCCCATTTCGATAATAAAGCCGCTTTGCTCTGCGCCAAGCAGATTGCCAGCGCCGCGTATTTCCATATCGCGCAATGCAAGCTGAAAACCGCTACCAAGATCGGTGCATTCTTCCAGCGCCTGCAACCGCCTTACTGATGATCGCGAAAGCGTCCGAATTGGTGGAACCAATAATGAGCAGTATGCCTGAATATTCGAGCGCCCCACCCGTCCGCGCAATTGGTAAAGCTCGGCCAAGCCGAAATTCTGAGCATTATTGATGAAAATAGTGTTTGCATTGGGAATATCCAAGCCGGATTCCACTATTTTAGTAGTCAGCAACACATCATATTTTCTCTCTAAAAATTTCTGCATCGCCTTTTCAATGCCTATGCTGTCCATTTGCCCATGCACAATGCCGCATCGAAGTTTGGGGTAAAGATCAAGCAAACGCTCTTGAAGCCGCGCAAGATCGTTAATAGCGTCGTTCACAAAAAATATTTGACCGCCGCGCTGAATTTCTCGATGAACTGCCTCGATAATTTTAGCGTCGTTCCAATCTGTTATTTCGGTTTCTATTGGCAGGCGATTACGAGGCGGCGTTTCGATTACACTCAGATCGCGCGCTCCCATGAGCGAAAAATTCAATGTCCGCGGTATTGGCGTAGCCGTCAAAGTCAAGGTGTCGACAGTAACGCGCAATTGGCGCAGTTTCTCTTTAGCGCTCACGCCAAAGCGTTGTTCCTCATCTATGACAACCAGACCTAAATCTTTGAATGTAACATCTTTGCTTAATATTCTATGAGTGCCGATAAGAATATCAACTGCTCCAGATTGCACACGCTTAACGATATTGGTTTGCTCGGCTGCGGTTCGGAATCGAGACAACACTTCAACTGTTACTGGATAGCGTCGAAGACGATCGGTAAAAGTTTGAAAATGTTGCTGCGCCAAAATAGTAGTAGGCACTAGCACGGCGCATTGCTTGCCGTTTTGCACAGCTTTGAATGCTGCGCGAATGGCAACTTCGGTTTTCCCAAAGCCGACATCGCCGCATACTAACCGGTCCATAGGAGCAATTTGCTCCATATCACGCTTTACATCGGATGTGGTTTTTGCTTGGTCGGGCGTATCTTCATAAATAAAAGATGCTTCAAATTCTTTCTGCCAAACGCTGTCGCCGGAATATGCATAGCCGGTAGAGCGTTTGCGGGCGGCATACAACTGAATTAGGTCACGGGCTATGTCTTTGAGTTTCTTTTTAGCGCGGTCTTTTTTGCGCTCCCATTCGCTTGTTCCCAAGCGTGAAAGCTTGGGCGGCGAATCGGCATGAGCAGAATATTTTTGAAGTTTATGCAAAGTGTTCAAATGGACAAAAAGCACATCGCCGCCATCGTAAATAACTCTTGCGCATTCCTGACTGCCGCTTCCAGCTATTGTAATCGTTTCCAATCCGTCAAATTTTCCTATGCCTTTATCGGCATGGACTACATAATCACCGCGACGCAATTGTGAAAGTTCGCGAAGAGTAATTCCTGTAAATTTTTTCCCTTTTTTTGATGTTTGAAAGCGTTTTCTGCCAAATATTTCATGCTCGTTGAATAATGCAATTCTGGCATCAGGCAGAATGAATCCTTTGGAAAGCGAGCTGTCCAGAAGATGCGTTTTGCGAATTATTTGTACTGCAATGTCGCTGCCTGCATCGTCCTGTTCAAGAAAGTTCTCTATCAATTCTTGCAGCCGTCTGCTGCTTTGATGTCCGTCTGCTGTAATCCATACCTCTGATTTCAGCAATATCAGTTCGCCAAGCGACGTGCAAAGCGCGGCTATCGAGCCGTTGAAATCAGGCTGCTGCTCGCATTTTACCGAAATATCAGACGCGCCAAGTCCATTGATCGACAGCGTGCTGTATTCTTTTATTTCATCTGGATACTCAATATTTGCAGCATAGAAAGCCGCTCCTAGCGCTTCGGGAGCATCGAGAATTATCAGCGTGTTTTCAGGAAAATAATCAAAAAGTGAACTTTGGAATAGCTGTTCGCCTGCAAACATGCTTGCGATAATCTCTATGCTTTCATGCTCATGAATGCTTCTCTGCGAAAGAGTGTCAAATTCTCGCACTGATTCTATATCATCATCCCAAAATTCAATGCGAAGCGGATTATCCCAGCCAAGAGGAAAAACATCAACAATGCCTCCGCGCACAGCCAAATCGCCATGATTTTCCACAAAATCTTTTCTGTCGAAACCTTGCAGCATTAAATTTCGAATGAATTCCTGAAAAGGCAGCTTCATGCCTCGTTTTAACGCTACAACATGTTCGACCACGCTTTTTGGTGCAGGCAATTGGAAGCCAAATGCTTCGGGCGATGCAGCAGCGATTGCATCGGGATAGCGCTCGACAACAGCTAAAGCATCCACTATACTCACAACGCGATTGTCGAGCTGCTCGGCCGAGTAATGGAAATTCCGCTCTGGCTCTGCAAACAATGCAAGTCGCTCACTGCCAAGCAAGTTTTCGAGATCAACAATCCACTCTTTTGCTTGCTCGCGGTTTTCAGCAATAATTAATATTTTTTTTGGCTGCTTTATCCACAGTGCTGCAATAGTTGCAGTCCTTGCAGATCCATGAAGATATTTAACGGTTACAGATTTTTTTTTGCCGAGAAGCGTGGCAAGTTCTATAAAAAACGGCAGGTGGGCGAATTTAGCCAGAAAGTCGTTGAAGTTCTTTTTTAGCACTCGATTAAATTCAATAATTTCTTTTTCACATTCGATAACTCATTGCAAAAATACGACAAGAGCAGAAAACTTTTTAATTCTGCTCTATTTGCATTCCTTTTTAGATTTTTGATATTCTCATGCTCAATTGGAGTTTGTGGCAAATCTGTTCGCTTGAAAAATAGACGCGATAATACATTTACAACGCCGATATATTAAAATTAACAACAAGTTATTTTTTGCTTTGCATTTTTCAACCATTTGACTTGCAGAGAAATACAATGATGTTGCACATTAAAGTTGAATTCGTCTTGTATTTATTTTAAAACAAACAACTAAATCTATTTGCAAAAAAACAGATTGCATTCAGACATTCATTGTGCTTTTTTTTACAAGTATGTCATCATAACGTTCTCATCATGTATTTTTGCACACGAGAATCTTGAGCGCCAGAGATACGGCGGCAGATAAAGAGAATTGCTGTTCTTTCCTAGTTTTCTGCTCTGAATTGCATGATTTTACCAAAATTGCTGATACTCTCCGATTTGCATGGGCTTGACGCTGCATATTGGTTGAGCGAATATGTTAACCGTTTGTCAAATTACTGTGAATTGCTAATTTATGACAGCAATATTCTGGCGGAAACACCGAAGGAAATACAATCGGTGCATGATGTTCACTTAAAATTTGTGAATGGCGGTATAGAAAAAGCAGCGCAAAATCTTATGAAAAAAAATGCCGAATTAAATAATATTTTAGGATTCAGCATTGGCGGATGCATAGCTTGGAAGGCCGCGCTTCTCGGTTTGAAAGTTAACAATTTATTTGCAATTTCATCAACAAGAATACGATATGAAACACGAAAACCCATAAGTAATTGCCATTTGTTTTTTGGCGGAGGCGACAATTACAGACCCAGCAAAGAATGGTGCGATACTATGGAATTGCAGCCATCGATTTTATATAATGAAAATCACAACTTTTATATGAAATTTAATTACGCTCAATATATATCAGAATTTATATTAGAGCATGTAAATACTACTGTATAACAGCGCCATGCTTCTATAATTTACATTCTGGTCATTATTGTATTTGGTGCTAAATAATCAATATTTACAAATAGCTTATGTATTATTTAATATTTTTATTATTGTATATTTTAATAATTAACAACTATTATTGCAAATTTTATGCTTGATTGGACAGAAATTTTATTGCGCCTGTTTCTTGCGTGCTTATTTGGCTCTTTAATCGGATTGGAAAGAGAAAGAAAACATTGGGCGGCTGGTTTGCGCACGCACATGCTGGTTTGTGTCGGTTCTTGTCTTATTATGATTGTTTCTGCCTTTGGCTTTTACGACATTTTGGGAACTGACAAAGTAATGCTCGACCCTTCAAGAATTGCGGCACAAGTTATTAGCGGAATTGGTTTTATAGGAGCAGGTACAATTTTGTTGCTCAAACAAGGAGCCATTCGCGGCTTGACAACCGCTTCCGGACTATGGACAATAGCGGCGATAGGTCTTGCTACGGGAGGAGGACTTTATTTTGCTGCCGGCGCTACAACATTGACTGCTCTTGTCATTCTTTGGGCATTAAAACCATTAGAACAAATGTATTTCAAGAAGTACAAAGAAGCCACTTTAGAAATTATTGCTAATCACACAATAAGCGAAACTAATTTACTTTCCGGTTTGTTTGGTAAAGACGACGACAGAATACAGTCAATTTCGCTTAAAAAGAACAATGATAATTTAATTTATCAAATAAAACTGGAAAATATGGATATTACTAAGCTTGATGCATTAACAAAATCACTTAAAGACAATAAGTCAATAATTGAATTTTTTTGGCAGGAATAATTCTGATTATCACTAATTTTTCAGCATCTCAATCAATTTTCCAATCAATCGGCATGTAAAATCAATCTGTCTTATTATGATTTGAAACAATGTCGAGCAAAGAGCGAATATCATCGAGTTCATAATCGGCCGTTACGGTTTGATTGCCAAAAGAATCGCCGTAACGCGCAAATGCAGTGAACATACCAACATTTTTAGCGCCAAGCATATCGCGCTCAGCCCAATCTCCCACCATGATCGCCTCGTTTGGCTCAACATTGAGTCGCTCAAGAGCCATCATAAACGGTTTCGGACTTGGTTTTCGTTCGCCTGTATCGTCATAAGTTACAACTGCGTCAAACAAGTGGTGATAATTGATAAAACATAATCGAAGCCATGCTTCACGCGAAGGAGCGTCGGAAACTAAACCTAGTTTTACGCCTCCTTTGCTTAATTCCATAAGCGTAGGCGTAACATGTGGATATGGCTTCAAAGCCGCTTCGCGTGCGCGACGGTAAGCCACAATGCCGGCCGAAAGTATGCGAATATCAACATGACCTAAAATATTTTGCAGCAATTCGTCAAAAACACGCTGATATTCAATGCCTTGTTCTTGGTAAATGCCATCAATATGACCTTGAATTTGTTCGCGTGAAATACGCAGTCCTGCATCCATCATGCCCGCAATAGCCGCTTCAACCGCTTGGCGCTTCATCGCCATAAAATCTACAAGCGTATTATCTAGATCAAATACGACTGCTTTTATCATTCTTTATCCTTTCGCTGTGTCAGAAGCTTAATATAACCGAATCTTCAGCATAAAATAATTGTTACCGAAAAGTTTTAAGCACAAATTTTTTGAAAAAATGACGAACAATAAGCTCACTGCAACAATCATAATGTTCAGTGTAATATGTGAAAATATGAGCTAAGTTAATCATCTTCATTTTAGGCATATAAATCAAAAGATTTGACGCAACGTTGAATTACTGCAATAAGCATGAAAAAAAAACGTAATTTAGACATAGTAAAATTACATTGCTTTGCGAAATTACAACTTAAATAATTATGAGAGTTGCTACTTCTTTCCGAAAGTTAACAATTGCCGCAATGTTAATGATGCTGTTCACATTATCACCAGATGCTTTCGGACAGCTCGTTATCGGTGCCGGTCCCACGTATGCCATGCCGCAAGGAAAATTTTTAGACGTAAATAAAAACTCCATAGGCGGCACTCTTGCACTCCATACTCGACGATTTTGCCATTGGTGGTTTGGTCTGCGAATTGATTACACACCGTTTAAGGCAAAAGATACTTTATCTCTTTTCTACGCCGACGCTGTTTTATTTTCTGGGGAAGCGCGGTATTTTTTTAGTCCTCCTACGGAATTGCCAATTTATTTGCAGGCGGATATTACAATGAGCGGAATCAATGGCAGGGACTCTTTGTCGCCGTCTGGATTAGGCGTTGCGTTCGGGGCTGGCGCACTGTTGTTCTATGATAAAGATTGTTGCGATTGGTTTATTGATATTAATGCTCGATATCAAACGCCGAATAGATTTTTACGAAGTGAAATACGGCCGGAATTGCCGTTTTTACACTTTAACGCGTCGATATATTTCAAATTGTAAGAGGTTGTAACACTATGAAATATACACTTCCACATTATCGTAATATTTTATCTTGGTTTTTGCTCATTTCTGTTTTTGGAATTTTTGCCGGCGGCTGCAAAACTACCGACACTAACAAGAAATTTGAATTTGACGATGCAATTCGCATAAAGCCAGCCGCTCAGCGCAGCTATGAAAAAATGCCAATAACAGGAGCGCTTCGTGACGGCCGCACACTTCACGGCAAAGTTGTGGAAGTGGTGATAGCGCCAAATATTCATGCGCCACAGAAAATTGACACTTCCGTAATTTTCTTGGCAAACGGTTCTGAGGATACGCCTGAAAGCTATGAAACGATCCCATTTGAAGATATTGAGCCGGTAGGCAGAATGTTCAATATGCCGCGCAACACCTACAATAACGTTAATTATTTTGAATACTACAATATAACAGGCGAAGTGAGGGAACTGCGCGAAGTTCCGGTAAGAATTTCTTCGACTTCGATCGGAAGTGAAGGTTTGGGAGGAAGCGGCGGAAGTCGCAATTTCGACCAAAAATGCAATTGCGAACCTTTCAACGTTTCTTTCAAATGTCCATCACGAGATTATTCTTCAGTATTTATAGAGGCGCATGGCGTTTATACAATTTTCAGCGACAAGCCCTCTGCATACATTGATCGCGGTCTTACTTCATGGGAAGCAGAAATTGCAGTCGGCTATCGCTTGGGTCCTAATCGAGAATGGGGCATTGGTCTGGCATACTCAACAGGAATACCGATTTTTAATATTTCAGACGGAGTAGAAATTGCACGGCCGTTGATGCTTGGTCATCTGAGATACAATTTAGGAAAAGGTTCAATGGGGTTGCTAGGATTTTGCGCCAGACCATTTTTCTACGCGCAAGGCGGCATCGCGCTCGACAAAGCTACAATCAATCTAACAAGAATAAATTTAAGCCCGAACGATTGCAGCACTTGCAATCAGCTTATCCAAAAGCTAAGTGCTACTGGTCAGTTGCCCGAAGCGGATTTCTCGATGCCAATAACTTTTGGTTTTGGCATTGGATTGGACATTCCATTATTTTCTGAACTTGATGTATCAGCATCTATTGGATGGCGCTCGCTTGCTATTGCCGATGAAATTCCTCTTGCCGGATTCACTAATGTGCCTTCAAATAGGCGTGTAAATATGATACGATTAGGTTTAGGTCTTACATTTTGAAATATTACTTGCCAGACTATCTATGGAAACCAAACTGCTTAAAATTTTATTAACGGGCATATCCTTTAGCGGAATAGTATTTATTTCTGGTTGCGGCTGTCCCGATCTAATGACCGAAGCAACGGTAGAGCCGCGAGTACGGGAAGCATCAATTACGCGCTTCGAACCAGGCTTCGACAAAGGTCAAAATTTGCCAGTTCCGCAATACTCTATTCACACTTTCGCGTTTCCGGCAAATATTAGCAGCTCGGGCAGTTTGCCCAACGACTTTCGAATATCCGAAGGCAAAGAAATTGTGCTTGCAAAGAAGGAATTTCAAGCCGGACCTGACTTGTTTACTGCAATTTTATCTACGCAGTATCCAACGAATGACACGCTTACAGGAGATATAATGGTTGTTTCAGTAGACCGCATTAATCGCAGGGCTTGCATCCGTTTTGCAGGTGAATTGGCAGCAATCAGCAAAGGATTCACTTCCGGCAGTGCGCCGGATTTTGCCAATTTTCTCAAAACTCTTATCAATCCTCCTCCAGGGCAAGTTCCATCATGGGAAACGGCTGCAACACCGTTCGGCGCAACATCTCCGGGAGTAAGCCGCTGCGGTGCTTCAAGCCAGACAATTATAAAGACAATTGACAGACAAGGAAATGATGTAACTGCTCTGCACCCTGTTCCGGCATCAATTGTTGCGGAACTATTGGCGCAAAGAGTCGCAAAATCCGTTGAAATCGAGGTGACTATTGGAGATATCTACTATTATAAAGCTCGAAACGGCATTGAGTTTGCGGTTCTAATAGAAGATGTTTTTGAGGGTTCTCTATTGCCTAATCTTCAACGAATCACTATCAAATTTACTGAAATCAAAGGTCCTTCTTGCAGTTAAATTTCGTTAATAGATTCTCATTATCGAACAATGAGAAATTGCACTGTTTTTCTTGCATTTGAAGCATTAAGACACACATAATAAATCCCGAAAGTTAAATTTCTCAATGATATTGGCATTTCAACTATGCCAGAACTTGATTTCAATTCTTGCCGTTGAACTTCCATATTGTTCTGCGATATTCACTTTTTGACATTGGCGGATTCAACACTGAAGTGCAACACATTTGTAATTATCAGTAAATACTTGAATTGGAGTTTTCCATCCAAGT
>JBDHXA010000101.1:0-9444 GCA_039810485.1 Chlorobiota bacterium
GTTATTATCATAGCCACCGCCGATTGTTGCATTTGTTGCGCCGGTTGTTGTACCAATGTCGTTAGCTGCACCTCCGCCAATTGTCGAGTTTGTGCCGCCATTTGCAATATTATTGTCATTTCCGCCGCCGATAAAAGCATCGGTTGCAGTAGCGATATCATTAAGAGTTCCACCAACTATTGCCGAGTGATTTCCTCCGTCAGCGATATTATTATTATTTCCGCCGCCGATAATTGCGTGAGTGGCAGCGCCGATGTCGTTTGTATTTCCACCGAGAATTGATGAATAATTTCCTCCGTCAGCGATGTTATTATCATAGCCACCGCCGATTGTTGCATTTGTTGCGCCGGTTGTTGTACCAATGTCGTTAGCTGCACCTCCGCTAATTGTCGAGTTTTCACCTCCAGCTGCAATGTTGTTGTTGTTGCCTCCGCCAATGCTTGCATAATTAGCGGCACTTCCAACATCATTGCTATTGCCACCGCTGATTGTAGATGAGAAAGCATTGTCTGCTATAGAGTTCGTATGGCCTCCGCCGATAGTAGCGGCGCGGGCATTATCCATAATGCTGTTATTTGTCCCTCCGCCGATAGTTGCAGCGTCTGCATCATTTACAATGGAGTTTGAAGCACCACCGCCGATTGTAGAGCTGTCGACATCAGTTGTTTCGTTGAGGTGGCCTCCGGAAACTACGTTATAAGTAGCATTATTTTGAATGGTATTTGCTCTTCCCCCTGCGAGAACATTGAATAAAGCATCTGTTTGGATAGTGTTAGTGCTACCTCCGCCGATGGCGTTTGAAACAGAGTTATCCTTTATTGTATTATCATGGCCACCGCTGATAGTCGAGCCGTCGGATTCGTTGAGAATATTATTATTAGTTCCGCCGCCTATAGTTCCGCTATCGGTGTTGTTAATCGTATTTTTCCAACCGCCGCCGATTACGCCAAGCAGAGCATTTGTTGTGATAGTGTTGTCAACGCCACCGCTGATAGTCGAGCCGTCGGATTCGTTGAGAATATTATTATTTGCTCCGCCGCCTATAGTTCCGCTGTCGGTATTGTTAATCGTACTTTTCCAACCGCCGCCGATTACGCCAAGCATAGCATTTGTTGTGATAGTGTTGTCAACGCCACCGCTGATAGTCGAGCCGTCGGATTCATTTGCAATTATATTGTTCGCTCCGCCGCCAATAGTTGCGCTGTCGGTATTGTCAATGACGTTATTCAAGCCGCCGCCGATAGAAGAGCCAAAAGAATACATAGTTATAGTATTGTTAACGCCGCCGCTGATAGTCGAGCCGTCTGCATCTTTTTGAATAATATTATTCGCTCCGCCGCCGATTGTTGCGCTATCTGCTTCGTAGATTATGTTCTTATCGCCGCCGCCGATTGTGCTCTCATCGCCGCGAATCTCATTGTAGCGTCCGCCGCCAATGATAGAGTATTTTCCGTATATTTTATTTAGATAGCCGCCGCCGATTGTGCTGTAATCGCCAGCTGTTAAATTCTGTTTGCCACCGCCGATAGTTGATGATGTGCCACTTGCAGAATTATCGCTGCCGCCGCCAATCGTGCTGGTAACACCGCTTGCAGTATTGTTCTGACCGCCTCCTACTGTGCTTGATAAATTGCTAGAAATATTGCTCGAACCGCCACCTACAAATGAATTTGATTGGGTAGCGCGATTGCTTATACCACCGGCAACTGCGCTGTTAGCGGCAGATGCCAAATTGTTCTGACCGCCGCCTACTAATGAATATGCGCCGCTTGCAATATTGCTATAACCGCCACCAATCGTGGCGTAATTTCCTTGTGAAGCGTTATTTACGCCACCGGATACAGTGGCACCTAACATGGTTGCTGTATTGTTATTGCCGCCGCTGACTGTCGAGTTTGCACCTGAAGCGGTATTGGCATTTCCGCCGCCTACAGTCGCATAATTTGCAGAAGCGTTATGCCCCAAGCCGCCTGCAACAGTGGCTGCAGTTCCTAAAGCAGTATTGCCGCTGCCGCCTGCAACAGTAGATTGCGCTCCGCTTGCTGTGTTTGATGCTCCACCGCCAACGCTGCTGCTTACGCCGCTTGCAGAGTTGACATTTCCGCCGCTGACTGTGGCGTAATCGCCTGCGGCGCCATTGCTTAATCCGCCGCCTACAACGCTATAGTCGCCAGAAGCCACCTGACCGGGCACTGCGCGCATACGTTGCCAGTCTGTTGCATAATTTCCACGAATGCTGCCGGTTAGATTGCCCTGCAATGCGCCTGTACCTTTAGGGTTGAGAGCTAATACCATGCTAGATAGAGTAGGAGAAGCAGCACGCATTTGCACGGCAGAGCCGGCTAAGTCGTCAATAATTAAGCCACTGTTCTGTATTACTTGACCGGTTGTTCCGTCATAGCGAGCAATCATATTGTCCATAGGAGTTGTGCCGCTAAATGTTACACCACCATCGCCTACTCCGGGCGATCCCCAAACGACTGCGCTGCCATTATACATCAGCACTTTGCCAGATGAAGCTCCCGCATTGCTAATTTTTGCTGTAGTAACCGAATTGTTAGCCAATATTGCAGTAGTAACGTTCCCATCTGCAATTTTTGCTGTTGTTACTGCATTGTCAGCAAGTTTTACAGTAGTTATTGCTGCATCAACAACCTTTGTTGTAGCTACGGATGTGTTGGCTAATTTTGCGGTAGTGATTGCATTATCTGCAATTTTAGCTGTAGTAACCTTGTTGTTGCCGACTAATGGATTTGGATATGTGCCGGTTAAGTCGCCGCCTGCAGGACCGTCTGGCGGCACTTGCAACCCTTCTCCTTTTTTAAGAGCATCTTTGTCGATTTCTACGCGAATAACTCCGCCGTCGCTATCGACTTTCAATCCGCCGCCGCCGACAAGCGATACGTCGCCGGTGTTATTATTGAGCGAGGTAACCGCGCCTTTTGACAAGGCGTCTGCCTCGGCAGCAAACAATGCATAGGGTGCAGAGGCAAAGGCAACTCGAACATTTTCGCCGCCACCGTCCACACTCATTGCTATAAAGTATTGCTTGTCAAATTTGAGAGTAAGCGGCGTTTTTTCGCCTAAGATTATATTGAACAGACCGGCTGAGATATTGACAGAATGTTCTTCACTCCAAACAGGTTTTGTAGATAAGGGTGTGTCGTATAGACGCACGGAAATTATATGTTTGCCATCTAGCGGCTTGCCGCTAGCTTGGTCGCTCAGCACGCCTTGATAACTGATGCTTCGCGGAATTTGCGCACTTGACGGCACGAAACCCAGCGTAAAGGCGCATAATAATGCAGAAAGCAGTATGTTGCGTTTCATTGAATAACTCCAAAAATTATTGAATTGTATTGAATTTATGTTGGGAATAGAAATATACTTGTTCTGATTTAGCGAATGCAGCATTCTCGATTTGAGTGGAAATATGCTTGTTATGATTCTCATACATATAGAAGATTGGACATCTCTGCATCGGCAGCGAGCAAAAACAAAAAGAAATTTAGGAATAGATATGCGCGTAAATAACCAAATTATCAGAGATATGCAATCTCATTTTCTTTCAATATATATGTTCATCAGTATAGAAGTAGATATTGAACGAAATGTTGTAAGAACAATATCGAGAATAAAAAACGCTTATTTACACATTTATAATGTGTTTAAAAGACAAAAAATAAGCAGAATCGCGAAATCAAACAATACGTAGTTATACGTAATTTTTGAGTTTTGAACGATTTTTTTCGATAATTGAGCAAATTTTTGCAGATATGTATTACTTGTGCCAAATATTACAAGCATATTTTGTCTTGATGTTAATTTCTTACGGTTGAATGCACAATAATTGCTATACGAAAATATTTGCATCAGTGAAATTCTGAATGCATTCGGCGCGACAGTCGAATTATTCCGAAAGGCAATTTTATTGCCAAAGTAAAAAAAACGTCAATTAAAATTGGCGCCATTTTTCCGCCAGCGATATTATTATCTGTAAAATATATTTGCTTTGAGCAGCGAATGTTTTGCGTTAACGTATTATTTGTTGTCGTGTATATTTTCGAGACATTTACACATTGAAGCGGAAATACATAATATCGCCGTCTTGCACTATGTATTCTTTGCCTTCAACACGGTATAAACCGGCATCTTTTACGGCTTGTTCCGAGCCGAGTCGCTCCCAATCGGCATATTTCATTACCTCGGCTCGTATAAATCCCTTTTCAAAATCTGTATGAATAACTCCGGCTGCCTGCGGAGCAAGCGAATTCTTTTTAGTTGTCCATGCGCGACATTCTTTTTTACCGGCGGTTAGAAATGTAATAAGCCCAAGCAATGAGTAGCCCTCTCGTATTACGCGGTGAAGCCCGGGTTCTTCCATTTCTAAGTCGGCCAAAAACATATCGCGGTCATCGGGTTCGAGCTGCGCTATTTCTGCTTCAATCTTTGCGCATATCGGCACAACGAGAGCGCCTTCCTCTAATGCTTTATGTCGCACAGCCGAGATCATTGCATTGCCGTCTTTCACGCTGCGTTCGTCAGTGTTGGCAACATACATCACCGGTTTGTCAGTCAGCAAAAAGCACTCGCGAATTATTTGCGACCGCTGTTCGTCGCGTGGAAAAATTCGCGCGGGCTTGGCGTTGTTTAGATGTGAGGCGAGGGCAGTCAGTATTTCAATATCGGCAATTGCTTCTTTGTCGTTCGCTCTTGCTCTTTTCTGCATTCCTTCTATTTTTTTTTCGATTGTATCAGCGTCTTTCAAGATAAGTTCGGTTTCGATAATTTCTATGTCTGAAAGCGGATTTACTTCCCCCTGCACATGAATCACATTATCGTCAATAAAGCATCGCACAACATGCGCAATGGCATCGCAAGCGCGGATATTGCCCAAAAATTGATTTCCCAAACCTTCGCCTTTCGACGCGCCTCTAACTAATCCGGCAATATCCACAAATTCCATTGTTGCCGGAACTTCACGATCTGTTTGATATGCTTCTGAAAGCCGATTCAATCTTCTGTCTGGAACGTTAACTATGCCAATATTCGGATCAATTGTGCAAAAAGGATAATTGGCGGCTTCAGCCTGATTTGATGTAAGCGCATTAAATAATGTGGACTTGCCAACATTTGGCAATCCTACGATTCCACAAGCTATTCCCATGATATTCGATGTTGTGTATAATATTTATGTGCAAAATTACTGTAGAATAAAAGATTGAGTGCGAAACAACAACATCTTTTCTCCTTTAGAATAATTTTTCTAAAAGCTGTAAACAAAAAAGGAGATTTTCCATATTGTGAAAAAATCTCCTTCTATCATCATTTAGAGCTATTGATTACTGCTCTGCAGTCGTCATCTTGTTATAGAACATCAATGCCTTTTAATAAGGTCATTTTGACTGCGTATTTTGTCCGTCTATTTGAGAATTTAACTGTCGCGTTTGAACTTCTATTTGTTTTGTCAGTTCGGCAAGCTGGTCGTCAAGCTGCTTTTGGAGCTGGCGAGTTTGCTCATCAATTTGCTTGGCTTGATCATCCAATTGCTTGCTTATCGTAGCTAGATTATCAGAAAGCTGCTTTAACTGTTCTTTATATTGTTTTATAAGACTGAGATTTTGATCATGGAAGTTTTTAACAATCTGTCCCATCTGCTGATGAGCGTTTTGTGTGTGTTTTTTAGATTGATCTTCCAAAATTTTGACAAGCTGACGTTTTACATCGTCAGATTTTCCGACAGTAGTTGTTTGTTGCTCATCACTCTTAGCATTCTCTTTTTTCTGAGCGAAAGAATGAAATGACACAAAAAATGCAAGCAAAACAATGAGAGAAAGAAAGCGTTTCATCATAAATCAGAGAATAATGGAAGTTGTTATTTTGAATTTCTAAGTTGAACTAGGCAATACAAAGAATCTTGAATGTTTGCAAAACTTTGGAAGCCAAATTTCTGTTAAAAGGCATAAAAAATGTTTAGCAATGCAAGTAAATAGCATTATCTTCTGTAATTGTACGTTTTTTGACGCAGAAGCGTCCTTTTTTCGTGCATCGGAAGTTTGATTTATTCTAACAAAGAAAAAGAAGAATAGATGTTTCGTCATTTTCTTGTTTTTGTAACTTATAGTAAAAATTTGATTTTTCATATAAACTTGCTCGAATTATAGTGTTTATTTAGGGGAAAAGATTCTGAAATCTATTGTAATTGCCCTATTTTACGAATCTAACGACAACTTCAATATAAATGAAAGGAAAGCATGAGTATTTTTTATCGCTTATTTCTTGTATTTTTAGCCGCAGCCACAAATAGCGTTTTTGCGCAGAAATACCCTGGCTATACATTGATAGCTCCTCAAGGCAGTTCTACGATTAGCTTGGTTGATACGAATGGAAATGAGTTCCACAGATGGTATAATTTGTCGGGATCTACTGGATATTCATGCTATCTCATGCCTAATCAAGTTTTACTACGCACGGTGCAATATCAGGGCAATGCCTTCTTTGGAGGAGGTCAAACAGGAATAGTTCAAAAAATTGATTGGAATGGGAATCTAATCTGGAATTATCAATATTCTACTTCCACCTATTCCATGCATCACGACGTATGCCCGATGCCAAATGGCAATGTATTGCTTATAAGCTACGAAACTAAGACAGCGGCTGAAGTTGCAGCGGCAGGTTGCTCAAAAAACACCTCGATGTGGCCTGAAAAAATTGTTGAGATAAAGCCCTCTGGTGCAACAGGCGGCAATGTTGTGTGGGAGTGGCATGTTTGGGATCATCTTTGCCAAGACAAATTTCCCAGCAAAGCCAATTATGTGTCTTCGATAGTTAATAATCCGCAATTGGTAGATGTCAATCGCAGCACAAGCAAGGACTGGATGCATGCCAATGGCATTGATTATAATGCTCAGCTTGATCAGATAGTTTTTAGCTCGCATAATCTGAATGAAATATATGTTATTGATCACAGCACTACCTCTATCGAAGCAGCATCTCATAGAGGCGGACGTTCCGGAAAAGGCGGCGATATTTTGTATCGTTGGGGAAATCCCACAAATTATGGTGCAAATGGCTCTAAAATTTATAATGTTGTACATAATGCTCATTGGGTTCCACAAGATTGTCCCAATGCTGGATTTATAGCTGCATTTAACAATGGTGCTACGCCGCAATATTCTGGGTGCGACTATATCAATCCTCCTATTAGCGGTTATAACTATACGATTACGCAAGGCAGCGCCTTCGAGCCATCTGCTTTTAATTATCGTAAGTTAGCCGGCGGAAAAACATCGAATATGGGCAGCGTTCAAGAATTTCCCAATGGTAATGTTTTAATCTGTGTGGCATTGTCCGGGCGCTTGTATGAATACTCTGCCGACGGCTCTTTGGTGTGGAGCTATTCAGCTGGAAGCATTCTGCCGACAGCAATGAAGTATTCCGCAGATTATGTAAATGGGAGCAACTCTATGCAAACTTTAATCGCCTCCGCCTCACCGCAGTCAGTATGCTCTGGCGACATTGTGCAACTATCTTCAACATTGACAGGTGGTACTGGCTATGCTTATTCATGGTCATCAAAGCCGGCTGGATTTACATCAACAGAACAAAGCCCTGTGGCACGCCCAACGGAGAATACAATATACACTGTTACTGCAACAAAGGGCGCTTCCACTCTTGTCAAATCGGTTGCAGTGACAGTCAAATCAACTCCTGCGGTGCCGATAATATCCGGGAAATTCACCGCTCAAAGAAATTCCGTAGAACAGTATTCTATTACTGCTGTCAATGGGGCAAATTATCAATGGTCGGCAATCGGCGGCAATGTAACATCCGGTAAAAATTCATTTGTGGCGACAGTAGTATGGCAGTCGTCCGACTCTGGTGCGATATCTGTAATCGTCTCAAATTCAAATGGCTGCAATGTATCGTCTTCACAAAGAGTATTGCTTAGCGGAAAAGTGTTTTCTTTGGATAAGGACACTATTTACAGTGTGGCTGGCGGCAGTTTGCAAAATCTAAAATTATCATCTTCAGGCGATTGGGCGGCAAATTCTAACCAGTCTTGGGTGGAAACAACGCCAAAAACCGGAACTTCAGACGCAATAATCAATGTGAAAGTATTGCCAAATTCAGGAGAAAAGCGAAATGCGACTGTTACAATTTCCTCTGGGGCTTTTTCAAAATATTTGACGATTATTCAGTATGCCCCAGTGAAAACCCCCAAACGTCGTTTTGTAAAATTTACAGTTGATATGAGCAAGCAAACGGTAAATTCTACTGGCGTGCATATATCTGGTGATTTTCAGGCAGCGGCTGGATTTTCAGGCGGCGACTGGCAGCCGAATACTACGCCGATGCTCAAAGAAAATACATCTTCATATTATTCAACAGTTGTCAACCTTCCGGTTAATGCGAAATATGAGTATAAATTTCTCAACGGCGATCAGTTCTACGACTCAGAATTTGTTCCAGAGGAGTCGAGAGTAAACAACGACATTGACAATCGCTGGTTTGCGGCTGACTCCACTCTTGGAGATACTATATATGTGGGGCCAATTCTCTATGGCGGCAATGCTCCGCAAGGAAAATATTTGGTGCGTTTTCGAATTGATATGCAGAATAGTCAGTCAATCTCACCAAACGGAGTTCATGTAGCCGGCAATTTTCAAGAAGCAGACCATCAGTGGGATGCAATGCGAAATATAATGTACTCTTTTGATGATGATCTTTATGAAGCGATTGCTTATGTTAATCCTAATGCAAGCATTGCTTACAAATTCTACAACGGTTATTCGCCAGCTGATGCAGAATCTGTTCCCGCGAATTGTTCTGAAAATGGCAGTAGAGTTATAATTGTAAAGAGCGACACTGTCCTTGCTAAAATATGTTTTGAAAGCTGCGATCTCTGTGGGTTGAATGATGTAAAAACTGAATCATATTCAGAAGCGAAAGTATATCCCAATCCATTTGATAACAACGTAACTATTCAAATTCCAACCGGTAAATATTCTCTCGTTGCAACTGATGCGTTTGGAAGAGAATTATGGGCGCAACCGCTTTGTCTCGGTGGCAGAATAATTATGAATATACAATGGCCAGCAAGTGGCATATACTTCTTGCGAATTACCGACCATGCAGCAAACAATATTCATACAATACCTTTGCTGCGGCAAAATTAACTTATTTAATTCTTAGTTGTAAACTGTCGTGTTTTCACAAAAAATATCGAAGAAAAGCACACGCAATAAATAATCTCATAGCATCACTAATAAAGTAATAGAATATGTCTCATTGCAAATCAATTAAATGTAACAATATTATGAAATCGCTACAAACAACAACAAAATATAAAGCGCTCTTTTTAATCTTAGGCGGATTCAACACTGAAGTGCAACACTTTTGTAATTATCAGTAAATACTTGAATTGGAGTTTTCCATCCAAGT
>JBDHXA010000102.1:0-9334 GCA_039810485.1 Chlorobiota bacterium
TTTGTTGTACAACCTCTAAGATAATTAGAGTTACTTAATTTGCCCTCTTTCTATAAACGTTTAGGACGCTATTGATCATCGAATAATCTAAGATAATTTAATCTTGAAATCTAATTTCTAAGTAATAGTTTATAAAGTAGTTATCCACATTTGAATGTAACTTTATTTCTTCAGTCAAATATGAATTGAAACATTGATCGAGTCCATCCTTAGAAACTAAATTTGCTTGTATTAGCGTATTTTTGCTTGTTCTATGAAGAATGGTCTAACTACGTTGTCATTAATAACTGATGTCTACTTCTATTATCAATTTGGAGTCGCTGCTCGAGCTTGGAGCTCGGCTTTCCGAGTCGTCCAACGATGAATTTATACTCAATTCTGCCTTGCTCTCTCTCATGGGCAAAATGCGAATCATCCGTACTTGCGCATTGCTGCCACATGCCGGAATCTTTACTGTCGCCATGTCGAAGGGTCGTATGGCGCTCACAGAAATTTCGGAATTTCATGTAAGCGAATTGCGTGAATTGTCAGATGATTCACTTGCGGAAACCTCTCTTATAGAACAAGGTTTTTGTCACGTTCTTCCTATCCGTTATCACGATGAATTGTTTGCTGTCATATGTTTGGGTTCAGCCGCAAACTCATTAGGAAATGAAGAGCTGCGCTATATTTCGCTTGTGGGAACGATAACGGCCAATGCAATGCAAAACGTGCGTGCAAAACGCTCACTTCTTCAGGCAAATGAAGCGATTGAAGCGCGAAACCAAATTTTGACTGCATTGTTTGAAACTGCGCGTGAATTTAGTGCATTGCTTCACCGCGATGAAATTATTCGCATGCTTTCTTATCGGCTTATGGGTCAGACAATGGTCAATCGTTTTGCTTTGCTCATTCAGAATTCCATGGGATTGTATGAATCTGCTATAAATCGGTTAAATTATGATTTGCCGCAAGAGCTAATCAAGGAGTTTCTGCATTTGAATACACCAATCATTGCCGATCAGCACTTCGACTTGGCTGAAGTGCAAGAATTCCTTGTTACAACAAAATTACATGTCGTTTTGCCAATGACAGTGCATGGTCAAATTAAAGGATTGCTTTTAGTATGCGCCAAGCTAAACGGATTTGGATTTACTCCTAACGATTTGCATTTTATGGAATCGCTCGGCAATACGGCAATTGCCGCGTTGGAAAATGCAAGGTTATTTGCCGAAGAAGTAGAAAAAAGACGAATAGAAGGCGAGCTGGCTCTTGCAAAAGATATTCAGCGGCAGCTTTTGCCAAAAGAGCTACCAATATTGCAGCGTTACGATATAGCTGGAGAGAATATATCGTCGCTTCAAGTAGGCGGCGATTACTTTGATATTATTGCTCTTGACGAGTATCGTTTATTGATTGCAATTGCCGATGTATCTGGCAAAGGAATCCCTGCGGCGCTTATTATGGCTAATGTGCAGGCAGCTTTGCGTGCGCTTTCACCGCTCAATTTGCCAATTTCCGAGCTTGTAACGCGCATCAATGCAATTGTCTATGAGAATACGCTGGCTGATAAATTCGTTACCTTTTTTTGTGGAATACTTCAAATGAACGAAGACACTTTATACTACATAAATGCAGGTCATAATCCGCCTCTTTTGCGACGAAGCAACAGCCATATTGAAGAACTATCCACCGGCGGGCTTCTGCTTGGCATTATGGAATCAACGCCTCCATTTGAGGAAGGAAATATAAGTTTTTATGCCGGTGATTTGCTGATGATGTACACTGACGGCGTTTCCGAGGCAATGAATAAACAGCGCGAAGAATATGGAGAAGCTCGACTTCGTGAATTTATTCGCGCTTTGGATGTAGCTTCGGCTAATGCAAGCATTCTCCAATTAATTGACGACGTAAAGCGATATGTCGGCGGAGCGGCACAGTCGGACGATATTACGTTGCTTGCTGTATACCGGAAAAGGTAATTGCTCGTTATTTCCGAGAAAATTTAGAAAAGAGAAAGAAGAAAAGCATGAAGATTATGAAGTTTGGCGGCGCTGTATTGAAAAACCGCGATGGATTTCAGCAAATGAGCGATATCTTGCAATCACTCGACATGCCTATTGTTGTGGTTGTATCGGCTTTTGCGGAAACAACAAGAAAATTGGAAGATGCTGCCAATAATGCGCAAGCAGGCGATAAAGAAACCGCTGCTGCAGCCGGCAAATTAATTGTCGAAGAAAATCGCAGTATTGCAAGAGCATTGTTTCGCGATGGAGTTATTGACAACGAATTAGA
Organism: Chlorobiota bacterium; assembly: GCA_039810485.1. Classification (GTDB taxonomy): domain Bacteria; phylum Bacteroidota; class Ignavibacteria; order Kapaibacteriales; family UBA961; genus JADZAA01. The sequence goes on from JBDHXA010000102.1 coordinate 2,275, forward strand.
CATTGCAATTGCCAATGTTGAACGTCGGCTGTTGAATACACTGCACGGAGTTGCTATAACGCGACAGCTCACTGGTCGAACGCTCGATCTAATTCGCAGTTTCGGCGAATATCTTTCTCTCGACATTGTACGGCATTACCTTGAAAAAAGCGGGTTGAGAGTGTATAAAGCCGATGCTGCCGACTTAATAGCAACAGATGATAATTATGGCATGGCTGCTCCGCTCGCGGCGCTTACTGCACAGCAAATTGCCGCAGCGCGTTCAAATGGGAATTTTAGGGAAAAAACAATCATTCAAGGTTATGTAGCCCGCGGTTTGCATGGAGAAATTACAACAATGGGCAAAGAAAGCTCCAATTTAACAGCGACTTTGCTTGGAGAGGCATTGCAAGCTGACGAAGTTGTGATTTGGACTGATGTGGAAGGTATTTTTAGCGCAGATCCTAAAATAGTTGCCGATGCACTCCCAATTTTTGCAATGAGTTATCACGATGCAGAACTTGCCGCACGTTATGGCGCAAAGCCGTTATATCTCACAATGATTGAACCAATGCGCCGCGCCAATATCCCATTGGTTTTTCGTTCTGCGTTCTCACCGCAAGGCAATGCAACAATAATAGACGGACGCGAACAAATTCGCCCGCAAATGATAATTACCGAGCCAAGCAGCTCACTTGGATCACAAACTATTCTGTCGCTGTTGAATATTTCACCTCTTACGGCATTTAATGCTTTGCGTAAAATCCCAAGCGAATTAATCGGCGATTCATTCGGCTTGGAAATTGGCACATTGCCCGATGCGCAGCGAATTACTATTCCGGTGAAAAACAAACTTGAAGCTGCGAGTTACTTTCACAAGGAAATTTTCGGGAAATAAGACAATATAATAACCGCGCAGATTATGCGAATATCGTATAAATCTTTGCAAAAGCACGACTCTATCCGCGAATGCCCAATGTTGCGCTTGCAAAAATTATTGCCAATACTATCAATGAAATAAAGACATACAGCATATCCTTTTCGCGCAAAAAACCCACAATAGAAAAAACAATTCTTGCTATTGGCGTGGCTATGAGCAATAATACTCCAAATTGAATAATTGCTTCTCCTTGCAGTATTTTTAGTCCGTCAATAATGGCAGACAAAGAATGGAACGGCTGTTGCAAACCATGAAATGTTGTATAATTGGGAGTATTGCTGTTGTGATGAGTCAAATACATAATTCCGCCAATTAATATTACCGCAGATGCGAGAATGACACCAAATCGGAGCACATTTCCAAGCATGGTTTCTATATCTTTTTCCTGCCAAGAATTATTCATTGAGCTTTTATTAAAGTCGGTGCGCAAAGCCGTTATACATCATTTCTATGGCCAGAATGACAATTACAAATGCAAAAATAATACGAAGCCCTTTTGTTGGAGCTTTTGTTAGAATACGCGATCCGAAATATGCGCCTGCCAATACTCCAAGCGTTACGGGAAGGCAAAGCCCGGGATCAATGTAACCTCTTTGAAAATATGCTACTGCGCTGGCAGATGCAGTTACGCCTATCATAAAATTGCTTGTGGTTGTAGAAACTTTAAACGGTATTCGCATTATATTGTCCATAGCCAATACTTTAAATGCGCCTGAGCCAATTCCAAGCAATCCAGACAAAATTCCGGCTATCCACATCATAATAAATCCGCCTGCAACATTTTGAACCGAATAATCAATGTTGTTTCCTTGACTGTCTGGATAGTTGCTTGCTAATTTCAAATGAGATATCCAACCGCGAACAGGGATATTGCTTACAGAAAAAGAATGATTGCGAAATGAAAAAAAAGCAGAAAATAGAAGAATAACGCCAAAAATTATAGCGATAAGATTTGTTGGGGCATAAACCGCAAGAAAAGCACCGACAACTGCGCCAATAGTTGTGGCTATTTCTAAAAACATTCCAAGCCGCATATTTGCAATGCCTTCTTTAACGTAGGCAGAGGCGGCGCCCGATGAAGTTGCGATTACAGCAACTATTGATGCGCCAATTGCATAGCGAATATCTACGCCAAATGCAATGGATAGCATGGGAATGATAACTATGCCGCCTCCAAGCCCGGTGAGCGATCCTAAAAGCCCTGCAAGCATTGAGCCGGCGAATATAATAAGCGTAAAAATTTGAATTGACATGAGTAAATACAGTCAGAAATTCATACTGACAAAATCTTGGCAAAACATACAGTTGACAGCAATCATAAGCTCATTATGTGAAGTAATGCTTGGTAAAATGCAAAAACCCCGAACGGATGATAACCGACGGGGCTTTTATGAGTATACATTCGATGATTACTCTTCTTTTCTGCCTTTTTGTCCTACCAACTCTGGTTCGGTAGTAGATCCGGTGTTTGCTTCTTCGTCGCGAGGCGGAGTAACTGCAACTATAACTGAATCAGGACGCTCAAGGATTCGCACATTTGGCACTGTTATATCGCTTATATGCAATGATGAGTTCATTCCAACATTGGAAATATTCACCTCGATATGCTCAGGCATATTTGCCGGAATGCATGCAACGCGGATTTTATGAAGGACAAAATCTACAATGCCGCCGTCACGCACACCAATCGCCTGTCCTTGAAGAACAACAGGCACTTCAATTTCTATTTCGGCATTTGCGCTAACGCCTAATAGATCAAAGTGAACAATTTTATCGCTGACTGGATCGAAAGACACATCTTTAAGTATGCAGTCATACGAAGAATTTTCGACGTTTAGGCGAACAAGATGTGTGTCTTTAGTATAAACAATATTGCGCATTGACAATGGATGAACGGCAATTGCAATCGGCTGAGAACCATTTGAATAATAGTTGCCTGTTAACATGCCTCGCTTTCGCACGGCCTTTGCCGCCTTTTTGCCTGTCTCACGCTTTTCAGCATTCAAAATAATTTCTGACATAAGATTTCTCCGTTTACAAGAAGATTATATTTTTTTTCAATATGTTGCAGGTATTCTAATCTTTACGATTCATCTTAATTGAATAAAGATATAGATTTAATTTGCTGCAAATCTTTGATTATTAAGTTTGTTATAGATTTTCTTAATGCTTATTTGGCGATTTCTTCGAAAAGCGAACTAATTGATTCGTTGTTATGTGTTCGTAGTATTGCTTCGCCAAGAATTTCAGCCACCGAATGAATAATAATTTTAGATGATGACCAATGACAAGGTATTGTATCGGAAACTATTACTTTATTAATTGCATCGCTCTTTTCTATTTTTTCAATAGAACTGCCGGAAAATACCGGATGCGTGCATACTCCTATTATTTTATGCGCTCCTGCGGATTTCAATGCTTCAGCACATTTTACGAATGTTGACCCCGTGTCAATTAAATCATCAACGATAACGATATCTTTGCCGGAAACTTCGCCAATAATATTCATTATCTCGGCTATATTATGCGCCGGACGTCGCTTATCCACAACCACCAAATCAGCATTGATGCGCTTGGCATATGAGCGAGCGGTCTTTATACTGCCTACATCAGGCGAAGCAACTGCTACATTTTCGAGGTTCTCATCTCTTAATACACTTATAAATACTGATGAAGCATAAAGATGATCTAGCGGAATGTCAAAAAAACCTTGAATTTGCGGAGTATGCAAATCCATGGTTATAATTCTGTCTGCTCCGGCTTCTGTTAGTAAGTTTGCTACAAGTTTTGCAGTTATGGAAACTCGTGGCTGATCTTTACGGTCTTGTCTGGCATAGGCAAAATACGGCACAACAGCCGTTATCCGCTTGGCAGATGCGCGTTTTGCGGCATCTATCAAAATTAATAACTCCATCAGGTTTTCTGAAGGAGCATGAGTAGATTGCACTATAAACAAATCAACGCCACGCACATTCTCTTCGTACTTCACCCAAATCTCGCCATCGCTAAAATTTCGAATGGTTATCGGGCTAAGAGGTAATTGCAGCAAGGCGGCAATTTTTTCGGCTAAATCCGGATTAGAGCGGCCGGAAACTATTTTAAGTTCGGACATTGCCTATATAAGCGCGCTTCTCTGAAAAGTATCGTATTCCGGCTTCCGGCGTAATATCGGTTGGGGTGGCAGGATTCGAACCTACGAATGGCGGCTCCAAAGGCCGCTGCCTTACCGCTTGGCGACACCCCAATAGCAGATTTTCAAGTTCTCTGCAAAGCAAGAAACGCAAATTTAAGTGTTTTATGCGAATTGTCCAATATTTATAGGGTTCTTTCTACAAGAAAAGTAATGCCATCAGAATATTGCAACGATGCAAAAAGCAAAATATAGCGAGAATCTTCACTAGAATCTATCATTAAATCTTGCCTTCTTCTGCGAATATATCGCGCAAAGCTTCAATAAATTCATCTATTTCCTGCTTGCCTGCTATGAGAGGTGGCAGCACGCGCACCACCGATCCGGCAGTAATATTCGACACAATACCTTTAGCGAGCATAATATCAAGAAAATCGGGCATTTCAGCGGTAAGAGCAATGCCTTGCATAAAACCTAAGCCGCGAATTTCTTTGATGATTTTAGGGAAATCATTTGCCAGAATTTTCAGTTGATTACTGAGATATTGGCCTTGTGTGCGAACATGTTCCAGCAGCCCGTTCAAGACCTCTTCTAAAACAACAACGCCTGCCGCGCATGCCAATGCATTGCCACCATAGGTTGTGCCATGCATTCCGCGCTGCATCAGCGAAGCAATGCTTTCGCTGGTTAAAATTGCTCCAAGCGGAAGACCGCCGCCCAATCCTTTTGCGCTAGTAACTATATCAGGTCTCATATCGAAATGTTCGAAGCTGAAAAAAGTGCCGGTTCGTCCTATGCCTGTCTGAACTTCGTCGGCAATAATTAGAAAACCGAACTTTTCGCGCAGTTTCTTGAGAGAGGTAATAAATTCTGCAGACGCTGAGATAATGCCGCCCTCGCCTTGTAAAAACTCCATTGCTACAGCGCAAGTTAGTTCTGAAACTGTGTTTTCTAACGCAGACACATCATTATATGGAATTGTGCGCATATTCGGAAGAAATGGCCCCATGCCCTCTTTGTACAAGGGTTTGTTCATAAGTGAAAGCGCTCCGTATGTTCGCCCGTGGAAAGCGCCGGAGAATGCAATCATTTCTATTTTTCCGCGAGAACTTCCCCAAAGCCGTGCTAATTTAATGGCTCCTTCAAAGCTTTCAGTGCCAGAGTTGCTAAAAAATACTCGCTCATAACCGCTTGCTTTTTTAAGCAGTTCTGCAAGACATATTTGCGGCTCTTGATAGAAAAAATTGGAGAGGTGCATATATTTCGACGTCTGCTCCTGCACGGCAGACACAATGCGCGGATGGCTGTGACCAAGTGCATTGACGGCAATGCCGCTTAAAAAATCAAGATATCGCCTGCCTTCTGCATCGTAAATATAACATCCGTCAGCTTTTGCAGCTGCTATAGGCAATCGGCGATATGTTTGGAATAAGGATTCATGCTCGCGATTAATGAGCGATGCTGAATCCGAATCGTCGGAAATTGTTGACAGCATGGGATAACTCTATGACAAAATTGTATTAACTCTTGATAATTAGTTCAAAAATATGGGATTGCATATTTATTACTATCAACGGTACGGAATAGGATCTGAAACACCGGCTTGTGAAAAGCCGCGCAAACGAAGAGCGCATGAATCACATTCTCCGCAGGCGCGGTCTTCTGACTGATAGCAGCTCCACGTAAGATGAAAAGGGACGCCAATCTCGACGCCACGCTTCACAATGCCAGCTTTTGACATGTCAATAACGGGAGTTCTTATAGAAATCTGTACATCGGGTTTGACGCCTGTTGCGACCATGCGCTCAAAGGCTTCAAAAAATACCTTCCTGCAATCCGGATAGCCGCTTGAGTCCTCTTCGACAGCACCGATGTAGATGGCTGATGCTTCAATTACCTCCGCCCAACTGACGGCTATTGCAAGTATATTTGCATTGCGAAATGGAACGTAGCTTATTGGGGCTTCTTTACGGTGCAAGTCGTATTTTGGCACTGCAATCGAAGAATCTGTAAGGCAGTTGCCGCCTATGGCAGCAAGATGGCTAATATCCGAAATTAAATATTTGTCAAAGCCATAAAATTGTAAAATATCATAGAAAGCGCGCAGTTCTCGCTGCTGTGTTCTCTGTCCGTAATTTATATGAAGCGCAGCAATATCGAAACCGTCGGCCTGAGCAATAGCAGCGCATACAGTAGAATCCATGCCGCCGCTCATGAGAACGACGGCTTTTGGCTTTGTAGTTGTCATAAAAAAAACGGAGTAATCAGTTTTCGTAAAGAGTATAGGCCTCAACAGCGTAGGATATGTCTTTAAGGGCGTTGTTTTCGTCCACCATAACGGATGTAGGACGATGGCTTCGGGCTTCTTCTGGGGTCATTTGGGCAAAACTGATGATTATTACTTTGTCGCCAATCTGCCCTTTGCGGGCAGCGGCTCCATTAAGGCAAATGCTGCGGTTGCCGCGTTCGCCCGGTATTACATACGTTTCGAAGCGCTCACCATTATTATTGTTAACTACTAAAACCTTTTCATAACGATATAAATCAGCGGCTTCCATCAGTTCTTCGTCAATAGTAATGCTTCCTTCATATCGCAAATCGGTTTCAGTCAGTGTTGCGCGATGTATTTTGGATTTGAATAACGTTAGTTGCATGACACAACTCTTTGTAATGGATTAAAAAAAATATGTGATATGTTTTGCTGATTAACGCTATGCTAATCAAATTCTCTGTCTAATTAAGAACAATGAGACGTTATATTTTTATTGTTAGTGCAATATGTCCAATGTCGCCTGACGCTTTATTAAGATAAATCTATCCTGTTTCAAATACGCAAATAAAAGCTATATGTTTGAGCCCAATCCGAAAAGGTATTTTATAAAAATTGCAGACGAAAGATTCGCTATTTTTCAAAAAAACATCTCTTCTAAGAGCCGCAGATTCAACAGTGAAGTGCAACGGATGAAATAAATAAAGAGTTGGTTTAAGTGTCATAGTTCAACAACCCAACG
>JBDHXA010000103.1:0-9009 GCA_039810485.1 Chlorobiota bacterium
AACCGTCCAAGAAAAATACTTGGATGGAAAACTCCAATTCAAGTATTTACTGATAATTACAAAAGTGTTGCACTTCACTGTTGAATCCGCCTTGTTGGTTAAAAATTCTGTTATCAAAAACATTGTCTTTGACCAAAATAAAAATCGTTACAAGATTTCAGCTATTGAAAAACATTGTATTGACAGCAAAAAAGAGTTTAATGTTTCAGTAGAAGCGGCTTTGTTTTATTGCAAACTAAATTCACCACCGACATTTGATTGCACGGAATTTGATTTTTACAACAATCAAAAATCTCAACTCAAATTCGGTTGGTTGAACGATAAATTTGTTTCAAACATTGACACTTACATTCACACGAAAGAAATTGACGGAGAATGTCCTTTTGTTTGGCGACAAGGTTTAAAACACGATTGTTCAACCGTAATGGAATTAGACAAAGTGAACGGACACTATGTAAACGGACTGAACGAAGAAGTTAAATTAGAAGACGATTTAGTTTACGGTATTCTCAAAAGTTCTGACCTTAAAAACACAGTAATTAATCACACACGAAAATTTACAATTGTTACTCAAAAGAAAATTGGACAAGAAACAAAATATATAAAAACTGAATATCCTAAAACGTATCAATACCTGACACAGCATCAAACAAATTTCGATGCAAGAAAATCAAGTATCTACAACAACAAACCTTTGTTTTCAATATTTGGTATAGGCGACTATTCCTTCAAACCTTTCAAGGTTGCCATATCAGGACTTTACAAGACATTTCATTTTACGCTTATTCTGCCACAGGACAACAAACCCGTAATGCTAGACGACACTTGTTATCTGATAGGTTTTGACAAAATAGAATTTGCCGTTTACGCATTAATTCTTTTAAACTCCAATACGACAGTTCAATTTTTACAATCAGTAACTTTCCCGGACGCTAAAAGGACTTTTACAAAAGACGTTTTAATGAGAATTGACCTTTTAGAATTAGCAAAACACATTGACAAAGCCGACCTGCAAACAGAACTTGAAACTCTAAACGAAAAGTATAAATTTAATTTGACACTTGACTTGTGGGACAGTTTTATTAGCGAAATGATACTAGTAAACAATGGACAAATGGCAATGTTTGCATAAACCGAAAAAAGAAGCACTGGGCATTACAGGCAGTTTGGCAAAATGGCGGGTGCAGTGCTTCGTATTATAGTTTTGTGGTAGGTTCAAGTGCAGCTCTTCGATTGAGCGTTAGCACTAAAAATCTCTGCATGCGCCAAGCCTCCTAACGTTATTATCTAAACGTTAATCAACAGAGTGTGCAACCAAACCTTTGTTCGCCGGCAATGTTGCGCTTTAACGTGAATCTTCTTGTAATATTTTTTGCGCTGTCTTGTTTTGCAACGATGCTTTTATAAACCCTATAAAAATGGGATGGCCGACTACTGCGCGGGATTGAAGTTCAGGGTGGAATTGAACGCCTATGAAAAAAGGATGATCTGACAATTCGATTGTTTCAACCAATGTTGAATCAGGAGAAAGTCCGCTGAGAACAAGCCCATGTTCTTCGAGAATGGGACGAAAAGCGTTATTGACTTCATAACGATGACGGTGCCTCTCGGAGATGAAATCCTGTCCGTATAATTGATGAATAAGAGTATTTTTTTTAAGCAGGCACGGATAAGCGCCCAAGCGCATAGTGCCGCCCTTATCAACTACTTGCCGCTGATTAGGCATCAAATCAACAACATTGTTTTTTGTTTTTTTAAATTCTCTTGAATTTGCATCTGCCAATCCGCACACATTGCGAGCAAATTCAATAACTGCGCATTGCATTCCCAAGCAAATTCCAAAGAATGGAATCTTGTTTTCGCGAATATGGCGTATTGCCTGAATTTTTCCTTCTATGCCTCGATTGCCAAAACCCGGCGCTATTAATACGCCGTTTATGCCTGCCAGCATTTCGGCAGCATTTTCGCGAGTTATTTCCTCTGAATTAAGCCACTTTACATTTACACGAGCATTGTTTATTGCGCCGGCATGAATAAATGCTTCTGTGATGCTTTTGTACGAATCTTGCACTTGGGTATATTTGCCCACAAGGCCGATAGTAACTTCATGTTTTGGGTTTTTTACACGATTCACAAACTTTGTCCAATTTTCCATGTCTATCGGCTGTGCGCTCTTGCTCGACGGAAGCCGCACATTCATCTTGCGCAGAATAATATTTTCCAAATTCCTTTTGGCATAGAACAATGGCACTTCATAGATTGTCTCCACATCAAGTGCTTCAATCACCGATTCTTCGTCGACATTACAGTATAGGGCAATTTTCGAGCGAATTTCCTTGTTTAGCCTCTGTTCGGTTCTGCAAAGCAAAACATCTGGGCGAATTCCATTCTCCATCAGCACTTTAACCGAATGTTGTGTTGGCTTGGTTTTTACTTCGCCGGCCGAGCGAACATACGGCACATAGGTCAGATGAATATTCAGAGCATTACGGCTGCCCTTTTCCAAGCATATTTGGCGCACAGATTCTAAAAAAGGTAAGGATTCAATATCGCCGACAGTTCCGCCAATTTCAATAATAACAAAGTCGTACTGCTTGTCAAAAATTGTCATTCGTCTCTTTATTTCGTCGGTTATATGCGGAATCACCTGAACAGTTTTGCCAAGATAGCTTCCTTTGCGCTCCTTTGTAATGACCTCGAAGTAAACTTGTCCGGCCGACGCGCTGTTATATCGAGTGGTAGAAGCACTCAAAAACCGTTCGTAATGTCCCAAATCAAGATCTGTTTCAGCGCCATCGTCAGTTACATACACTTCACCATGCTGATGTGGGCTCATTGTACCCGGATCAACGTTGATATACGGATCTAATTTGATGATGGTAACGCTAAAACCACGCTGTTTAAGAAGCAGTCCTATCGAAGCTGAGGCAATGCCTTTTCCAAGCGACGAGAGTACGCCACCAGTAATAAAAATATATTTTGTTTTGGCCATATATTGCCTCGCAATTGTATAATTTTCAGGTAAATACGGACAATTTATTATTGATGTTTATTGTTGTTTTCCATAAAATAAAAAAAAGAGGCGCATAGCCCAATACGCCTCTTCTTATTGTCGTTGTCATAACATTACATGGCTTCAATAACCGCACTGCCAAATTCAGAGCATTTCAATTCTGTGGCTCCATCCATAAGTCGCGCGAAATCGTAGGTTACTTTTTTGTTGGCTATTGCGCCGTTCATTCCCTTGATAATAAGGTCGGCTGCTTCGTTCCAGCCAAGATAGCGCAACATCATTTCGCCCGAAAGAATAACTGAGCCGGGATTTACTTTGTCTAGCCCTGCATATTTGGGAGCAGTGCCGTGAGTTGCCTCAAATATAGCATAGCCATTGTCGTAGTTGATGTTGGCGCCCGGAGCAATGCCAATGCCGCCAACTTGCGCTGCAAGTGCGTCGGATATATAATCGCCATTGAGGTTCAACGTTGCAATAACATCATATTCGGCAGGGCGCGTTAGAATTTGCTGCAAGAACGCATCGGCAATCACATCTTTTACTAACAGTTTATCGCCTGAATTGCCGCCACAGTCGTCCCATCCCACGGCGATATCGGAAAATTCTTCACGAACAAGTTCATAGCCCCAATCGCGGAATGAACCTTCGGTAAATTTCATAATATTGCCTTTATGAACCAAGGTCAGATTTTTCCTTTTATGGCGCAAAGCATATTTCAAAGCAGCGCGAACTAACCGTTGCGTACCGGGCTTCGACACTGGTTTTATTCCTAAGCCAACTTCATCAGGATTCGCGGCGCCAAAGCGTATTTTCTTGAAATAAGCAGGAAATTCGGCTTCGATAAAGTCTAATAATTTGCGAGAATCGCTTGTGCCGGCTTTAAATTCAATTCCGGCGTAAATGTCTTCCGTGTTCTCACGGAAAATCACCATATCCACTTTTTCCGGGCTTTTTACTGGCGATGGAACACCCTTGAAATACACCACAGGACGCAGGCAAACATATAAATCGAGCATTTGACGCAAGGCAACATTAATGGAGCGAATGCCCCCGCCTACAGGAGTTGTAAGCGGCCCTTTTATGCCCACAGTATATTCCTTAACGGCTTCCAAAGTATCATCTGGCAGCCATGTGTTCTCTCCATAAACAATATTTGATTTTTCGCCGGCATACACCTCAAACCAAATAATGGATTTAGCGCCGTTATATGCTTTTTGTACTGCTGCATCAAGCACTTTTTTCGAAGCAGCCCATATATCTGGACCAGTGCCGTCGCCTTCTATAAAAGGAATAATAGGATGATTAGGAACATTAAGAGATCCGTCGGCATTAACGGCAATTTTACTGCCGGATGCAGGGGGAGTAAGTTTCGTGTACGCCATAGTAATTTCGGAAATTGATAGGAATGAAATTAAAGGCAAAGCGCCTTGACGGGATGCAAAAGTAAGAAAAATGTGCCGAAAAACAATGAATGACTGCTCTTTTCACTCAATATAGAAAGCAAGATTTTCTATGTCGATTCACCGCGCTGGTTTTCGACACATTGATTTACTATGCAACACAATGCTGCTGCACTTCATTGCATAGAAGAGCACTGTGATAGTTTCATCGCTAAATGCAAATTATTATCTGGCACGTTTTACAGCTTCTTCGGTTTCTTTGAATGTGGGGCGCACATGGGGCACTACTGATCGTCGAGCATATTCCACTGCAACGGTTGCAGGCGCTCCCTTGGCAAAAGCGAGCAGCCCCGCCTTGATGCAATTCAGATAGCGCCCTTCGGCATTGACTATATGTTCCATATTTTTAGATATTGGGCCAACAACGCCATACGCCATCAGAACGCCAAAGAATGTGCCTACAAGCGCAGCGCCAACGCTATGTCCGATTACTGCGGGCGGCTGGTCAATAATTCCCATTGTGATGATTACGCCAAGTACGGCAGCCACAATGCCCAAGCCCGGGAAAGCATCTGAAACAGTATTGAGAGCCGACGGTATTTCTGCTTCAGCTCCGTGAATAGTTTCAAGGTCAATATCCATAAGCTCTTCGAGATCGTGTGCAGCAACACCGCCTGAAAGGACTACTTTGAGTGTGTCGCAGAGAAAGTCGACCGCGTGATGATTTGCTAAAAATGTAGGGTATTTTGAGAGTATCGCACTGCTTTGAGGATTTTCTATATGCGGTTCGAGAGCTATTAAGCCATCGCGTTTGGCAAAATTAAAAAGTTCGTAAAGCAATTGCAGCAGTTCCGTGTAAATTTCCTTGCTTGCTTTTATGCCTTTCAAAGTGCCAAGCACACCTTTGAACACGCCGATAGTAACTGGAAGTGGGTTGGCAATGAGCATGGAGCCGAGAGCCGCACCGCCTATGATAATGAATTCATTGATTTGAAAAAGAATTGCCAATTCGCCATGATGCATGGTATAGCCCACAACGATGCTTCCAAAAACAACTATAATTCCTATTAAAACAAACATCTACAACTCCCTACTGATGAGATTTTGTATTTATTTTTCTAATTTGCGAAGACGTTCTGCAGATGATTCTCGCCCAGGTGCAATTTCTAAAGCTTTTTTATATGCGCTTGCTGCGTCTTCGTTCATAGCAAGTTTGCTATAGCAGTCGCCTAAATGCTCAAAGACGACTGCCCCTGCTCCGCCTGATTTTGCCGCTTTTTCAAGATATTCCAATGCTTCATTATATTTCTTCATGCCAAATAATATCCAGCCCTGCGTATCAAGAAACGATGCGTTATGTGGCTGCACATTAATGGCTTTTCGAGAAAGCGCAAGAGCGCGTTTCAATTCAATGCCGCGCTCAGCCAGAGAATAAGCCAAATTATTATTGACAGTGGCATTGTTTGGATCGTATTTCAGAGCAGTTTCATATGCTGCATCAGATTCGGCTGATTTGCCGAGACGGTCGCTCACCAAGCCAATTTGCGCCCATATTTCCACATTTGACGAATCGCTCTCCACTCCGCGATGCAATATGCTCAATGCCTTGTCATAATTTCCGCTTGAAGAATAGGCATAACCAGCATATAGAGCAAACAAACTATTTACAAAAATACTATCGTAATGGTCAAAACGTGCAGCCGCTCGCAAATAATCGTTTTTTTGAAGATAAAACAGACCTATTCTCATTGCGGCATCCGGCTGATCGGATAAAGAAGTTGCGCGGTCAAAATATTTATCTGCCGCTATAGTGTCGTTGGCTGAGTATGCAATCATGCCGGCAATAATATTCGTTTGCCAATCGAAAAATCTTTCCTGTGATGCAAGATGCAGAAATTGCTGCAATTGCTGCGAAGACGGCACACTGTCAGCATGTTTCTCAAGTATTGCTTGGCCTACGGCGCCAAACAAACGGGAGATATCGTCTGCATCAGAAATGACTGTAGTACGCGCCAAAGCCGTTAATGCCCGGTCAAAATTCCGCGATGCACAATAAGCGGCAAGCAATTCCTCATTAACATCTGACGCGCCGGTCTTTGCATAGAGTTGCTCAAGCGTAAGCTCATATTGCTGCTCTTGCTTCATATTACGATACAAGTCGGCTAACCGCCGCAGTATTTGCTCATTGCCTCCGGTTTCCTGTTGCAATGCCTGATATAGTTCAAGAGCTTTGGCTGGATTTAACAATTCGTAGATGCGCGCAAGAACAAAGCGATGCTGCTGAGCATTCGAGTCAAGCTCGACTAATTTCTCATATACTTGCGCCGCTTTCTCAATTTCGCCTACAGCAAGATATGATGTGCCGGCAATCTCCAAAGCCGGCAAGAATGCAGAATCTCGCATTATCGAGGCCTGAGCATAATCAAGCGCAACATCATTTCTGCCTAGTTCTGCATAATTTTTCGCCAAGGCAAAGAGCGTAACAGCCGAGCTGTCGAATCGAAGCGACATTTGGAAATCTAATATCGCTTCGGCATGGCGCTTCTCCATTTGCAATGATGAGCCGCGCAGAAAATATTCACGCGCTCGACGCTGGCGGTAGGCGGAGTCAGATTTATTTCCGCTGCCGAATAAACGCGCTGCCTGATCTTTGGAGAGCGACACAATATGTTTTGGCGGCGGCGACGGCGCTCTGCACGAAAAGGCAATCATTCCTATGACTGTTACGGCAAATAACAGGACAAAATGAGATGGTGAAGGAATGACAGCCGTTGTTTTCAACATATTTTTACAGTAGTTGACGTTCTATAGTTACAGACGTTCTAAGTTATCGGCAATATAATGTCTTACATTGTCTGATGGTATGCGTGTCTGCTCCATTGAGTCGCGATTTCGCACCGTCACAGTGTCATTGGCAAGCGTATCGCCATCTATTGTGATGCAAAAAGGTGTGCCTATCTCGTCCTGCCGGCGATAGCGTCGCCCAACAGCGCCGGAATCGTCGTACTGTACTTTTAATTTTTTTCGCAAATCACGGTAAATCAATTCTGCTTTTTCGGGCATTCCATCTTTATTCACCAACGGGAAAACCGCTGCTTTCACTGGCGCTAAACGAGGGTCGAATTTCAGCGTTGTGCGTATTTCTCCATTAATATTTTCCTCGTGATAGGCATGGCAAAGGAAAGCCATAAACGAACGAGAAGCTCCGACAGATGTCTCAATGACAGACGGCACATAACGCGCCTTTGTCACCGTGTCAACGTACTCTAATTTTTTACCGGAAAATTGCTGATGATTGCTCAAATCAAAATCAGTGCGCGAGTGAATGCCTTCTATTTCCCCCCAGCCGAAAGGAAATTGAAACTCGATATCTACTGCGGCTTTGGCGTAATGAGCCAATTTCTCATGCGGCTTCAGTCGAATTACATCGCTTGTCATGCCGTATTCTAAAAACCAATTCCAACGCTGTTCGCGCCAATATTCGAACCAGCGATCTTCATTTCCAGGCTCAATAAAATACTGCATTTCCATTTGCTCGAATTCGCGTGTGCGAAACAAGAAATTTTTAGTGTTTATTTCATTGCGAAAAGCTTTGCCTATTTGCGCTATGCCAAATGGCGGCTTTTGGCGCGACGAATCCATCACATTCTTGAAATTAACAAAAATTCCTTGTGCAGTTTCCGGACGCAAATATACAGCCGAAGTATCATCGGCAAGCGGTCCAACATGAGTTTTGAACATCAGATTAAAATATCGCACTTCTGTCCAATCAGTTGTGCCACTTACAGGGTCTGGAATTTCCTCTTCTACTATAATTGCATGATAATCAGACGTTTGTGCTGCCGCAGCCAGTCGAGATTCTATTGCCTCTGCTCGTTCTTTTTTTCCCTTTTTGCGAAGTCGTTCTATAAAATCTTCGATGAGATTATCAGCGCGATGTCGCGCCTTGCTTGTGCGATTGTCTATCATTGGGTCGGTAAACTGCGACACATGTCCGCTTGCCTCCCAAGTGCGCGGATGCATCAAAATTGCGGCGTCTATGCCCTCTACATCATCGCGCAAAGTCATAGAGCGCCACCATGCTTCTTTGATATTGCGCAGCAGCTCAACGCCGAGCGGCCCATAGTCCCAGCAACCGTTAAGACCTCCGTAAATTTCCGACGACTGAAAAACAAATCCCCGCCGTTTCGACAGGGAAAGAATGGAATCCATAATATTCATTTTCGATACAATAGATGTGAATTTCTTAAAAAAGCGTGGAATTATTAACTAAATTAACGAGTATTTTTACAAACATATATTGTACAATTCAGAGAGGTGCAGCATTATGTCGCTTTGCAATATAACATGGAAAGAACAATTTTGAAATGCGGATACTGAAAATTATACGATTCAAATTTAGCAAAAATGCACATATTAGGCGTTTTAATGTTGAATCCGTCCTTTGAATATTCATTTATGAGCCCCCTCTTAAAAGGGTGTTTATTTTATTGAAGGAAGTTAAAATAAAGATAATTATATTCTTTATTTTATTCAAAAGTCCATAGCAAAACAACAATATGTGATCTATGATGATTATAATTGTCGGAGCTTTGA
>JBDHXA010000104.1:0-8522 GCA_039810485.1 Chlorobiota bacterium
AGATAAAACAGACGACTCTCTCACTATGAGAGATTGTAATAAAAAGTGCGGATACAAGTTTTCTCGTATCCGCACTTGTGTTTTTTAGGTTGCACAATATTTAGGAAATATTTAATAAGCGACATATAGCGCTTATTCATAATCACCGAATTTCAACGAAATCTTTAAACTCTCCTATGCGATAGCCGGTTTTTTTCTCGATATAGTCGGTAAGGCGCATTGCGAATGGCTTGGCTTGCAGGCGTGATGGATCGAATTTCGAAGTCCAATTACTATCACGATCTATTCGCTTGGACATAACTGCGGGATGAGTTTCAGCAAAGTTTTGCAGTTCATACGCTTTATATTCAAATTCATCGCTGTCTGGGATTTGTTTTGTTATCCAGTCGTCGGAATGCCATAAGCGTTGGAAACTGCGCTGTCTGTACTGTTGCACTCGCGGATGCCTCACCCAGCCGTAATGAAATATGCGAGCTTCGGTTTGTCTTGCAAGCAGTTTTTTGTCCCAGCTTTTGCGAAAGCCCTGCGCATCGCCTACAGAAACAATGCCTCGCTTATTTTTAAAAGCGCGAATTTCGCGTCTGTACCATGCGCGTCCTGCACCTATGTAATCGTATGAGCCGTAGAAATGACGATAGCGGAAAAGCAGTCCATCGGTTTGATTTTCTTTATCGGCGCAAGCGATTTCATTGCGTATAATATCATAGTCATCTTCGTGAAATGCCTCGTCTGCTTGCACGTAGATACACCAATCGCCCATGCATTCTTTCAATGCTATATTGGTTTGCTGCGAGAGAATCGTTCCTCCTTCTCGCAGCTGATCATCCCAAACAGTATCAATAATTCGTAGTTTCGACGAATCAATCGAGGCGACAAGATCGTGTGTTCCATCGTCGGAAGCCCCAATAGCAACGACAAATTCATCACATAGCGGCAGTGCAGAGCGTATTGCTTCTGCAACCGGATAATCGAGAGAAACAGCATTGCGAACAAAAGAAAAACCTGATATGAGCACGGTGAAGGGTTACAAATTACAAATTATGAATTATGAATTTATTGATTTTTGTTTTGGCATAGCTCCATCAGAACTCCGCCAGTTGATTTAGGATGCAAGAAGCCGATGAGCATGTCATGCGCTCCTGGCTGCGCTGTTTGATTAATAAGCGTTACGCCATCATTGGAAAGGCGCTGAAGTTCGGCATTTACATTATCAGCGGCAAATGCAATATGATGAATGCCCTCCCCGCGTTTTTCTATAAATTTGCCTATGGGAGAGTCCGTTTCGGTTGGAGCCGTAAGCTCAATTAATATTCCGGCAAGATTGAACGACGCAATTTCGACTTTTTGGTCATCTACGCGCTCGCGATGAAATTGTTCAATTCCAAATATTTTCTTGTAAAGCTCTATGGCTGATTTCAAATCACGCACCGCAATGCCTATATGATTAATGCCGTTTATCATTGTAATTGCTATAGTTTAAAGATGAAGTTTCTCGAAAATACAAAAATCGCAACTCTGTCGAAGCGAAATGAAAATTAATCGTGCTTTATTATGCAAAAGCAATTGAACCGGCAAATTTTGAACGCGAATATTTTAGTTTCAATAGAGGAGCCCACTCCGAAAAGTCGGTTAATATTTCAAATCAAAGAAAGCATAGTGAAAAAGTACAGTTTTTACTCATTATATAAGAGAAAAACGGCAAAAAAGCGACTTTTTTAGCTCTTAGAAGATATGTTTTTTTGAAAAAAAGCGAATCTTTCGTCTACAGTTTTTATAAAATACCTTTTCGGAGTGGGCTCATAGAGTAATTTGCAATATGGCTAATGTCTCAGACACAAGGGAAAAGTCGTAGTTTTGCAGTAAAAGGAGTCAAAGCAAATTCTTAAAATACTATCATGGCAAAAAAAGAAATACGCAGTGAGGCGACCAGCTCTCGAATTGTCGACGATGAACAAGATATTGGATTGCGCCCTTCGTCATTCGACGAATTTACGGGACAGACAAAAATAGTGGATAATTTGAAAGTATTTATTGCGGCAGCGCGCAATCGCGGAGAGGCATTAGACCATGTTTTGCTTACCGGACCGCCAGGGCTTGGCAAAACAACATTAAGCTATATTATTGCTCGTGAAATGGGCGCCAATATAAAAGCTACAAGCGGACCAGTATTGGAAAAGCCGGGAGATTTGGCTGGTCTTCTTACTAATTTAGAAGAAAGCGATATTTTATTTATTGATGAAATTCATCGTCTTTCGCCTATCGTGGAAGAATATCTCTATTCGGCAATGGAAGATTTTCGGTTGGACATTATGATCGACAGCGGCCCAAGCGCGCGGTCTATTCAACTGACAGTGCCGCGATTTACCTTGGTTGGCGCAACGACACGGGCAGGGCTTCTTACAGCGCCATTGCGTTCGCGCTTTGGCGTTGTAAGCCGGTTAGATTATTATGAGCCAGCTGAATTGTTTGTTGTTGTTAAGCGTTCTGCAGGGCTTTTGGGTGTGAGCTTGGACGATGAAGGCGGCATGGAAATAGCGCGGCGCTCACGCGGAACTCCTCGAATTGCCAATCGCTTGCTTCGGCGCACACGCGATTTTG
Source organism: Chlorobiota bacterium (assembly GCA_039810485.1). Classification (GTDB taxonomy): domain Bacteria; phylum Bacteroidota; class Ignavibacteria; order Kapaibacteriales; family UBA961; genus JADZAA01. The sequence goes on from JBDHXA010000104.1 coordinate 2,599, forward strand.
CCGAAATAAAAGGGCGCGGCATTATTACAAGAGATATTGCTCAAATGGCTTTGCAGTCCCTTGAAGTAGATGAGTTTGGATTAGATGAAATGGATAAGCGCATCTTGCTGACAATCATTGAAAAATTCAATGGGGGCCCAGTTGGTGTTGGAACTGTAGCCGTGGCCGTAGGCGAAGAATCAGGCACGATAGAAGAAGTGTACGAACCGTTCTTAATTCAACAAGGATTCATTCACCGAACGCCTCGAGGACGAGAAGCAACCGAGCTTGCTTACCGTCATTTTGGCTTCTCGCGCAACAAGGCAGATTCCCTTTTTGGATAGATAAATATTTTTAATCGCAGCGCAGCAAAATTTGCCATGCTGATTCAACGTTTCCCAGCGACAGCAGAATTTTGGCTGCGTCAAAATGTTCTTCAGGCAAATCGTTTGGGCGAGAGTATGACACATCGAGAGTAGGCAACGATTCTACGCCGGCAAGCTTTGCAAGCTCGGCTCCGTTAAGATGCGAGCTGGTTCGAATAAAATCCGGTAAAACATCAAAGCCAATGCCCGCATTTTTTGGCTTTTTTATTTCAAAAATTGCATCGCCGGAAGCGCGGCAATACCAATTATTTCCCATGCGTCCTACAAGGTCGATTCGTTGCGGATCAATTGCATTATTCACAATTACTTCCTCGGCAATATGCACACGATGAGCTTCAAGTATTAGAATGGTGCCATTGCCTCCAATATCGCGTCGAATGGGAATATGTTCGACTAAAGTGCATTCCATACTAAAAGGCGACTCCGCCACAAGCGGCGCAGCTACTGTCTCTGAAGCCCTTTTTGTAAATCCTGATTTGACAAATTCATCCACTCCCGGCGGATATTCGCCCGAAGCGAGATTAGCTTGCTCTGCCATGGCAAAAGTTATAGCATTTACTGTACATTGTCCGGTCTCAAGAATATTCACATAGGTGTCTTTGGCTATACCGGTACGTGCTGCAATAGCAGGACCAATGATAATTGTAGGCGGCTTGGATGAATAAGCATTAAAGAAACTGAAAGGAGAAAGATTGACATTGCCATCTTTGTCGCAGCTTGCCACAAATGCAATTGGACGCGGAGCAATGCCGCCAAGCAATAACTGGTGCATATCGCGATGAGGTATCGCGCCCGGAATAATTGTGCGAAAATTCATAGTCAGCTTCTAAGATGTTATAGTGATTTTATTTGCGTTATAGTGAGTTTAATTAGTTCAATCAACTGAGTTTACAGTTGATAATTTGTTAATGATATAAAAAAGATATTAAAGTATTATCGCCAAAAGAGGCATGCGTCGCCATAACTTAAAAAACGGTAATCATACTGAAGTGCTTCGTTATAAACTGAGCGCCAGAAATCGCTGCCGAGAAACGCCGCCGCCAAGAGCAGCAATGTGCTTCCCGGCTGATGAAAATTGGTGATTAACCCATTTGCCGTGCCAAAATGATATTTCGGTGCAATCAGGAGAGAAGTAGTGCCGTTGATTATATCCATATTTCGCTCTTCAGCCCATTGTATTACCGCGCGTAAAGCTTCGAAAGCAGGTTGATACGTTTTTTTTGAAGTGTATGGCATCCATTGATCTACAATAATTCGGTCGCAATCTTCACCGATACGATTTTCAAGCAGTTCGACACCAAACCAATACAGAGATTCTAATGTGCGAAGCGATGTTGTACCAATGCAAACCACAGGCATTTTTTTTTCAAAATGATTGGTGATACGACGTAATTCAGTTATTGTTATTTGTATTTTTTCTGAATGCATTTCTATATCATTTACCTTGTCGACTGTGATTGGTTTGAACGTTCCAAGTCCGACATTCAATGTGAGTTCAGCACGAGAAATTCCATTTTTTTCTAATTTGTCGAGAATATCGGAAGTAAAGTGCAGTCCTGCTGTCGGAGCGGCAACAGAGCCAAGCTCGCGCGCATATACAGTTTGATAGCGTTCAATATCCGAAACATCAGCCGACCGCTTAATATAAGGCGGCAGCGGCATTGTTCCTAACTTTGACAGCAATTCGCCGAATGTTAATTCTGACGGCTGCCACTGAAATTCAATAATGGCTTCGCAGTTATATGCATTGCAAATTACTGCCGTAAAAGATAATTGCTCTGATTTGCCTTTAAGCTGCATCCCTGCATGCATTTTCCTTCCGCCTAATAAGCATCGCCATCGGCCTGTGCTGCATTGCCTTAGCTCGTCGAATACTGATGCGTCGCCAGCCGGTTCAAGCAAAAAAATCTCAACTGTGCCTCCGGTTGGCTTTTGCGCTTGAATACGCGCGGGAATTACCTTAGTATTATTGGTAATCAAGAGAGTATTTTCAGGCAAGAGCACTGGCAATTCTGAAAATATATGGTGCGATATTTCGCGTTCGTTTGCCTTTGCAGCTAGCAAGCGGCTGCTTTCACGTTTTGCAGCAGGATGCGCAGCTATGCGATTTGGAGGAAGCTCGTATGTATAATCTTTTGTGGATAGAAAATTGTTGTCTGTAATGAGCAAATTATCAAACATTATTATGAATTGCAAATAAAGTAAGAAAATCAATCTAAAAAGCAAAGATGCTTCAAAAATGCCAATCAAATATTAAAAACGTTTAAATATTTGTAATAATTATAATTAGAATTTATCTATTGTTGTTAATCTCAATTTCCAAAGCATTAAAATCATTGTAAAACCTTGTGTTAAATATAGAATAATCATATCCTATGCTTGTTGTGCTCTTTTTTAAAACAATTCCGTTTGTTGTGATTGGCAATTCAGTTTTTTGATTATCTGTGATCTGATACGTATCTAAATTGATATTATCAAATATTTCAACATCTTTTGTATTAAGAATGTAATAATGGCATATTTTTTCTTTTAAATCATTAAAAATAGCAATCCAAACATAAAACACTTCTTTGCCCATGTAGTAACGAATCTTAGGATGGAAACTAAATTTTCTTATGTTAGGTTTTTCTGTCTTTATACCCTCGGATGTTTTTACTTGTAAATATCGAGAAATAACTTCTAATTTGGTCATTTTACAATGCTCGCATAGATTAGTAACGCATTTAACTTTTTTATCATTTCGAACGGCATACCGAACAAATTGACTGCTATATTTATTGTATACTGCACAATAATATTTGGTAATTTTGAAATCTATACCTTCATCAATATACGCTCTATGAACTTGTCATCCAAGCTCGTGTAATTCCATTGCTAATCGCATTTCTCCATATAGGCCTATCACTTGCTTTTTCTTATCGTCCAACTCGCTCATAACAGATCTATTTCTGAAATATGAATAATATTTTGATTAAATATTTCGTTATGCAGAGATTTTTTTAAGTTATGCATGCTGCTTTTGCCAAACATTGCTTTATTTAATTCAATCCCAACACCAATTCTGTTGAATTTTTTTGCTGTTATTACAGAAGTAAAACTGCCGCCAAACGGATCTAAAACGAATTCATTTGGATAAGAAAACATTTTTACTGCAAATTCGGGAATTTCGGAGGGAAATGGCGCAGTATGTCCGAGCGTGTTTTTTCCTTTAGAGTTAATTTTTATAACTGGATTTATTTTTATTATATCTCTGCGCCATTTTGCAATATAATCTTTATTAATCTCATATTTATCTTCTTGTCTGCCTTGTGTAATAATATTTTTAAGAGAAAATCTTTTTCCGCGATTTGCCTTGCTGCGCTCAAAACATTCAAGATTCTTACATTCCCAGCTTTTTAATCCGATTTCAGAATAAGCGTTGCCATTTACTTTTAAGCATCCGCAAACAGGGCATGGATAACGTGTTTCATCTTTTCTGTGCTTATGAAATATTAAAATATGTTCGTAGCAATTCATCGGATATTGATAGAACGGATATGGCTTGTTTCCATTTTTATGTCTTTCACTTTGAACTTCTCCCTTATCCCAAATAAAATCATCAACAAACGTAAATCCTTCTTCTTCAAATATATTTATAAAATATGCTCCAAGTGGAATGCGACGCTTTCCCCAAGTAGAAGCAGTTGAAATATTGTCATTGTCAAAAATATCTCCTACATTAAAAACAAAAACTCGATGATTATCTAACACTCTATACGCTTCTTTTATAATCAGCCGCATTTCATCCAAATAATCATTCAGATTCTTCCATTGGGAATATTCCCGAGCATTATAATAAGGTGGGGACGTAACCATTAAGTGAATTGATTCTGGCTTCATTCCTTTCATTGCATCAAGACAATTTCCCCAAATGATTTTTACCCCATCATCTTTCGCTTCTAAAAAATTAACAAGCTGCGCATTAATATCTTTATATTGACTTTGATAATCGTGTTTAACAAAGCCAATATAAATGTTTATAAAATTGTCAATGACCTCTTTTGTGTTTGTTTTATCTTTAAGAATATTTAAATATTCAATAAAATCATTAAAGCGTTGTTTGTCAGAAAAAGTTTTGAGTAAATAAGGTTTGCTTATTTCTATAATTTTTTCAATATAAGGTCTGCTGACATTCATTTTTGTTGCTTAAATTATTTATATAGAAAAATATAAAAAAATAATTATGCTTGCGAACTATAAAAACATATTTATTTAACTTCGTCAATACCGCAGTATCGCATCACACTTTGCTCATCACATTATAGGAAACGGCTCAAATGAACTCGAGCAGAGAAAACTTGGTGTCAATAGCGATAAGCAAAAAAAGAATATTTGCAAAAAATGAAAACTTGGCGATTGACAGTATTTATATCATAACGATATTCATAGGAGCTCAACCTAAGAACCACGTTCAAATATACAAAAAACGTCAATAGGAGTCGTTTACTTTAGTTATTTTTAATTTTGTGACGTTAGTTGTTTTCATTTTAATATGTTGATTATTTAGCAAAAACAGTCGCTTAAAAATCATTAGAGAATACTGCAACTGTTTTATCTTAGGCGTTCAAAGTTCTGAATAAAAATCAAGTTGTTATATTTCCATTTAATTGAAAGATTGACACATCTTTTCTTAGCATCTTTCACTTATGATGCGGTTTCTTGAGTAGAACAAGCAAAAAGATTTAAATAATTTTGCTAAAAGTTCATTTTATGAAATACGAAAGAGAGAATTACAATGCAAGCTGCTTTTACTGATGGTAAAATTTTGTTGCGACCATATACAAAGGACGATGCTGTTTTGCTGTATGAAGCAGCGAAAGAATGTCTGCCGGACGCAAATAAATGGATGCCGTGGTGTCATGATGACTATGCTCTGCTCGAATCTGAGATGTGGATATCGTCAAGTAGAGAAAAGTGGGATGCTGGCGAAGAGTACAATTTTGTCATAATTGACGCCATAACCGGCAAATTTCTTGGCGGAGTAGGGCTGAATCGGCTTGACCGAGAGTACGGAATTGCAAATTTAGGTTATTGGGTGCGTAAAATAGATCGCAACCGAGGCATTGCTGCGGCGGCTGCCCGCCTTGCTGCAGTGTTCGGAATTCGAGAGTTAGGATTCGGCAGAATTGAAATTGTCGTTGCCGTCGACAATCATGCAAGCCGTCAAACTGCTCTCAAATCTGGGGCAAAATTTGAAGCAATTTTACGTAAACGTCTGGCATATTTAGGAGTTGCGCATGATGCAGTAATCTATTCATTCATTGCGGATGATTTTACAAAAAGTATAGAGTAAATTGACGTAAGCTTTTGAGTGAAAAAGGAGGTAAACAGCAGGCATAAGTTAACAATCCTGTCCTAAACGATTTTTATAGTTGCTCCCCTATCTTGTAGATATTAGCTTTCAAGAGGTAAAACTGCTAAAATTAAAATAGAACCCCTTGTATATCTCGCAGATTCAACAGTGAAGTGCAACGGATGAAATAAATAAAGAGTTGGTTTAAGTGTCATAGTTCAACAACC
>JBDHXA010000105.1:0-8272 GCA_039810485.1 Chlorobiota bacterium
AAATGAGTAAAAACTGTACTATTACACTATGTTTTCTTTGACTTGAAATATTACCCGACTTTTCGGAGTGGGCTCATAAGATGAAAACCTATATGTCCAATTTTATTCCGGGTATAAAACACATGAAGATTGATGCAAAAGAGGATTATCAATTTCTTGCGTCCGATGTAGTATTATGCACACTTTCCGGCAAGTATGAATTAGAAATGAAGTCGGGCGATAAAATTAAGATGGAGCCTTATGTAGGAACAATAATCTTTAAGAAGAAAGGAAATGATTGGAAAATTATTTATGAGCACGAAACTGCTGGTTCGCCCACACCAGTAAAGTAATAAGAAAAACCTATTTTCCTGCAATTTTACTAAACCGAGTTGCAGGAATTAAAAATTCTCAGGTTAAATAGTGAAGAGCTACGATAGATATAAATAAAAGTTTGGTTACGTGTAATAGTGCAACAATCCAACTACGAGTTTATTACAATCGGAGCGCAATATGCCTCGCGGATATTAAGAAACTATAGCGAAAACATTATCGGCAGAAACATATTTTTTGCCATCCATATCTCTCGTGGGAGTGCAAGACAAACGAGAATGCCAATGGACTAATCAGACAGTATTTCCCTAAAAAGCGAGAGCTTCTATCAGTAGAAGATGATGAACTTACAGAGGCAATGAGACGCATAGACAACCGTCCAAGAAAAATACTTGGATGGAAAACTCCAATTCAAGTATTTACTGATAATTACAAAAGTGTTGCACTTCAGTGTTGAATCCGCCTTGAATCCGCCCTTGATAATTGTGATTAAATATGAGTTTAATTGATATTTATCGTCTGACTTTGCATTTTCGTTGAGACATCGTCTGAAAAGTCAGAATCAGCTGTCAACTTCAACAAAAATGCACGAAAAAATACAATACAAAATTACAAAAGAAATACTATGCTTGTCAACACCTATTTTGTCATGTCACTTTGACAAGCAAACCTATTTCTCGTTATATTGGCTAGAATATCGCTGTCGGCTTATTCTGTTTATAGATTAGATGTTATATTAGGAAAAATAGGTTAAGTGCGTCTATGCAAATGCTTGTTATGCTTATATGTTAGATATTATACTCTATCGTAGTAAGATAAAAAATACTTGCCAAGCAATGAAATGATGACAGTTAAGAACTTTATTCTGTATGTAAAATAATAAGCAAATGCGTTAGAATGTAGCGGCTGAAAGAGTGAAAAAAAAATGGGGTGAATTGCGCTGAGATAATCGCGCTGTAATATCAGTTCTAAAAAATAAAAATATGCGATTAATGCCTAAGCCAATTTCATAGTAGAACTTATCGTTTGTTGTTGAAGTGGACATTAGCGAAGTTCCGGTATAATTGCGCGTATCTTCTGAGAACGTTGTATACGCAGCAGCACCGGTCAATAAAAATTCCAATCCAAATGACGCAATATTTGGAATACGAAAAAGCCCTGGAATAATTTCCCCAAAATCATGCTCAAACGTCAGAGCTGCATAGCGATCGCCGTAGAACTCCTTAACGCCAAGACCGCGCATTGCGCCTTCAGCCGCTGTGCCCGAAGCCGATGATTCGAGAGAAAAAAAACGTTGGGGCGGTACGTTTCCCTTCGACCAGCCAGCCATTAACTTTGCATTAAGCATCCAAAGCGGCAGTGTCCGCGTGCGCATATATAACGTTGCCTGTACTTGCTTGAATGAAAAATCTGTAGGTATGATTGTTGGCTCGGAAACCTCAGTTTCTATTCGCAGTCCATTGCCGAAAATTCTCCGCAGAGGGCTAAAATTCAGGTTGATTGTACATCCAAATGACCGTAAAATGCCAGCCATGGCCAACGGATTGTCGCGAAAATTGCCACCACCGAATAAGGAGTATTGTGTGGAAACGAATGCAGGCGATTGTGTTTCATTGCGAAAAAAGAGCTTAACCGATGTAGGGCGAACAAATAAATCTTGCCGAACAAATTTTAACTGTCCATAATTTGCTTCTGCTGAAATTTCAAAACCGTTTGCATAGTAATAATCGCCGTAATCGTTCTTGAATAGCAATGAAAGAAGCGTATTTGTATTCGTTCCTATTGATGAATTGGCATCGCACCGCGTTAAATGCCGGTAAACCGCTACGTTTAGTGAATATTGACGTAATTTGTTAAAATATGCCGTTGCCCCGCACCAGCCCTGCCAATGCTTGTCTGATACGCCGTAGCCGCCTCCGCCGCGAATTTCCAAGGCAGTGTCAATATCGTAGATCAGCCCCAGCCCAAAATAATTTCCTTGAATTCGATTGTATCGATAGATATCTTCCGAGCCGGTAAATGGTCTTTTCATCAATTTGGTTATTTCGCGAGAAAGATCGTTTATCGGATTATCAAACATTCCGCTTGCTTCAAGCGAGTCCGGGTTATCGTGCAGCGTTTGAATGGCAGAATATGCAGCGATTTCCTCAGGCCGCAATGGCAGCACAGATTTTTCCGTCCAAAAAGTTGAGTCATATATGTCGGCAATAGGCGAAACTTCAACTCGGCGCTGCTCAAATAGTTCATCGTCAAGCGATGTATTGCACACATAGTCATACGCGACGGTTTCTATGGAAAAATCAAGTCGCGGCTCTGCAATAAACATTATTGCAGCTTTCAAATTTGCTTCAATTCCAAGACCAGCTGGCAGCACAAATTTATTGCTTATTTCTTCAAAATGCTGAGTATAGCGCAATGTTGCATCGAATGGAAGACGAACGGTTTTATTCGGTCGCAAATCTACAGATATTGGCGTAAAGCGATCTTTATCCAAAAGAATTACGCCGGTGAATAATTTTCGCTGCGCAGTTTTGGGAGTCACGTGCAATCGAACAATTGTCCGTCCTTCATTTACTGTTTCACCTTCTATTGTAAAGGAATAAAAATCTAAAGCATTAGGATGAAATGGCGAGGAGATTAATTCGCCAAATATTGAAACCTCGTCATCATAAATATTAAGGTTTGTCCCAATTGCAAGAAAATTGGCTTGCGCCGGAAAATTAGCAGTTTGCCGTCGCTGAATAATCTGATTAAAATATTGGTCGGGACGCTGATAATAACCTTTGGAATATGTTTCTAGAATGCTGAAAATAGTGGTGTCGGCTCTGCTGTCGACGCGTTTTGATGTTGCAGTATCAGTGCCGGCTGTAAATTTTGTATAGAGCATATATGAATACGTGCGGAGAGAATCGCGCTGCCGTATTTTTTTCTCTATTGCGAAACGCATAAGTCGAACCGCAGGATCTTCGGCAGTAACAACAACTTCGCTTGTGCTAAAAGGCATTTCTGCCAGATTGATGTCAATTCGCAGAGTATCGCCTTTGTTAATTGCCGCCTCGCGACTAACAGTTCGGAAACCCACCATTGAATAAGAGAGTGAATACGCGCCCTGAGATAATTTTATTATGTAGCGGCCATCTGCATTTGTCATTGAGCCTTTTGGCTGACCGGCGACGCGCACAGTTGCAAAGCGAAGCGGAACATTGCGGGCGGAGTCAAGCACAATGCCGGTTATGATACCGACATTTTCCGATGAATAGCAATAGAAATAGGAAAAAAATATCAGAATGAGCAGAATAGAGGTAACAAGTTTTAGTGATAATTTGTCCATACATAGTAGAAAGAAATTGGCAAGCCGATAACAAATATCGAGAATAAGAATTATCGGCAGAAACTTTATGTAGTTTATAAAAGAAATATGAGTCGTTTAACACAAAATTCTATAGCTGCGGCAATATTTTCCGGCCGCCCTGTTGGTATCGCTGCATCAATTATGCGAGCAATACTTTCTTATGGCATGAATGCCATAGATCTGACAGCTGGCAATGGCAATGACACGCTACTTCTTGCAAAGTTATGTGCACCAGGGCAAGTTTTCGGCGTAGACATACAGCCGGAAGCAATTTCAACAAGTGAAAAACTTTTAGACGAACAACAAGTAAAAGCAACGTTAATCTGTGCTGATCATTCCCGTCTTTTTGAGATAATTCCACGCGAATATCATGGGCGTATTAATGGAATTATGGCTAATCTCGGCTATCTTCCCGGTGGAGATCCAGATGTGATTACTCGACCTGAATCTACAACAACCGCCCTGAACCTTGGCGCTATGCTTTTGGCAAAAAACGGCATTATGACAATAGTGTGCTATCATGGGCATGAGGGCGGACCTGAAGAAGCGCATGCTGTCGCTGACTGGGCTGCCAATTTGCCGTCTGATTCTTTTACTACTCAGAAAATATCAATTTTAAATCGTCCTAATTCGCCGCCGGAGCTTGTTGTAGTGCGCCGCATCTGACGATTTTGCTTCTATAAGCTAAGCTGCTGATTTCGATGCAGCAAATGCCGCGATAAACGCTTGATTTTTTCTCCGATTTCACCGCTGTTATATTTATTCCGATTTTTTTTGACTTGATTAAAGACGTATGTTTTTATTAAAATAATACGTCCAAAAATTATTTATTTCCTTAAACACTTGCTCTGCACTTAGGCCGCGCACTCAATAACTGCTGTGAGATGTTTTATTTTATATCTCATTGCAGCACTATAGATATTTGCGTATAATTTGGTACATTTACAATTAAAAACAATACTGAGTGCAGAGTAACGACATCAATAACCCTTGCATAAAACATTCCAAATCGAACAATAACTTCTTTGCTGCTTGATTTGCTTGATTTGCATTAAGTGCGTTGCAGATGCTTCTTACGAATTGACTTCGACACAAATTTATAAAACATATCCAACTGTTGCAGCAATTTTCAAGGTATATCAATAAAATAGAAAATAAATAGTCTGTTAATTATTTATTTCTCTAATAATAGAACAATGAAATATCAATGATAGAAGTTTTTTTAGATCAAGTAATTTGAAGTGCTTTGCTGCTGCTTGTGATTGGCGTTATATTTTGAATCAAATATTTAAATTCGTTGCAAATGTTTGTTGAATAATTTATAAGTGTATATTGTTCGCTGTATTATTTAATAATTAGACAGTAAAAATGGCATTAAAACTTTATGCTGGAAATATTATAGACATATTTTCTGCCGTTACCGAAACAGAGCTTGAGCTGCCTTTTGTGGGAAGCGGAATTTCAGCCGGCTTCCCATCGCCGGCATTAGATTTTAGTGATATTAGCATTGATTTAAATAAATATCTTATTAAACATCCGGCTGCGACTTTTTACGGACGGATAAAAGGCGAGTCGCTTAAAAATGCAGGAATAAACAGCGGCGACCTGCTGATAATAGATCGGAGCATAGAACCTGTCAATGGAAAAATTGCAGTTTGCTATATTGATGGTGAATTTACAGCAAAGCGCATTAAAATTGAGAAAGAAAATGTTTTGCTTATTGCCGAAAATGAAGATTACCAGCCGATTAAAGTATCGAAAGATAATGATTTCTTAATTTGGGGCATTGTTACGCACGTAATTAAAGACGTTTGAATATGTTTGCGCTTATTGACTGCAATAATTTCTATGCTTCTTGCGAGCGCGTTTTCCGTCCGGACTTGCGCGGAAAACCCATTGTTGTGCTGTCAAATAATGATGGTTGCGTCATTGCGCGAAGCAATGAAGCCAAAGCAGCTGGTATTCCAATGGGAGCACCTGCTTTCAAATATGAAGAACTCTTTAAACAACATAAAGTAAAGGTGTTTTCGGCAAATTTTGCATTGTATGGCGACATGTCAAACCGCGTCATGACCATACTTGCCGATTACTCGCCGGAAATGGAGATTTACAGCATTGACGAATGTTTCCTAAAGTTAAATGGCTTTGATAGGCATTATAACTTGCAAGATTATGGGGAAGAAATGCGCCGCAAAGTAATGAAGTGGACAGGAATTCCAATAAGCGTAGGCATGGCAACAACAAAAGCGCTTGCAAAACTTGCTAATAAAATCGCAAAAAAATACCCTGAAAAAACAAACGGAGTATATATTATAGATAATGAAGAAAAACGCATAAAAGGTTTGAAATGGCTAAAAATCGAAGATGTATGGGGAGTGGGAAGGAAATATGCCAAGCGCTTGCAAGCGCAAAATATTGTTACCGCTTATGACTACGTGCAAATGCAGGATGAATGGGTGCAAAAAAATATGACAATCGTAGGACTGCGCCTAAAACATGAACTGCAAGGAATTTCAACGCTTGATTTGGAAGAATCGCAGCCGAAAAAGAGCATTGCCACAACGAGAACGTTCGACGGTAACTATACGGAGTACAGCCAATTAGCCGAGCGAATCGTTACATTCGCTTCTTCATGCGCGGAAAAACTCCGCCAGCAACATTCGTGCTGTAATTCATTGATGGTTTTTATTCATACAAACGTGCATAGGCATGATTTGCTGCAATACAGCCGTAATATTGTTATAAAATTGCCTTTTGCAACAAACTCGACTATTGAATTGGCAAATTTTGCCGAGCAGGCATTACAACAAATATTTAAGCAAGGATATCACTACAAAAGGGCGGGGGTTGTAGTTCAAGATTTTACGCCCGAAAATGAATCTCAAATTGCCATGTTTGAAAACCGTGATCAGCGTCACATTCCGCTTATGCAGGTTGTGGATAATTTAAACGCCCGATACGGACGGCATACAATTCATTTGGCTTCGCAGGATGCCAAGCGAATTTGGAAAATGAGACAAGAAAAATTATCGCCGCGCTATACGACAAATTTGGAAGATATAATAACAATAAATGTGTGAAATAATGTGTTGTTGCAAAATAAATCTTTGCTTGTTTATGGCTAAAAAATAAAATATTGCACTATAAATCTGAGCAGCGAAGATAATTACGCTTTCTTTAAATCTGGCAGCCACCACGCCGCTAATCCCATCAATAACATAAAAGAACAAAGATAATAGACAAAATAGATGCCCTTCATATCAGCCAACAATCCTAACATTGCCGAAGCTAATCCGCCCATCCCAAAAGCAAAGCCATAGAACAAGCCGGAAACCATGCCGATTTTTCCCGGTAATAATTCTTGCGCATAGACAATAATTGCCGGAAATGCTGAGGACAAGACCAAGCCAATAATAATGCTAAGCGCGCAAGTCCATATTAAACCGACATAAGGCAGCAGAAGTGCAAACGGCGCTGCGCCGAGTATTGAAAACCAGATTACATATTTTCTGCCGTAGCGGTCTCCAAACGGACCGCCTAAAAATGTTCCAATTGCAGAAGCCAATAAATAAGCAAAAAGAAAAAATTGCGATTGCTGAATGGTAACATGAAACTTCTCAATGAGGAAAAAAGTGTAGTAGCTGCTGATGCTCGCAGTATAAATATATTTGGAAAAAATTAAAATTAAAAGAATGGCAATGCTTTGATGCACTTTGGTTTTGGCGAGATGCGGATGCCGCTCGTCCGAATCTGCGCTTTTGGTTTGTGTAGCTCTGTTTGCATACTGTGTTTTAGCCCATTTGGCTACGCGAAGCATAATGATAATTGCAGCCAGAGCAAAAAGCCCAAAATACATAGCATGGCTGCGTCCATGCTGCACAACTATTAAAGCGGCAAGTAAAGGCCCGAGAGCGCTGCCTGCATTTCCTCCAACTTGAAATATTGACTGCGCCAGCCCGCGTCTTCCGCCGGAGGCCATGTATGCCACTTTGGAAGATATTGGATGAAAAATGGATGATCCTGTTCCAATAAGACCTACAGCGAGCAATATCAGCGGAAAATTCGGAGCAAATGCCAATAAAATTAATCCTATGAGCGAAAAGCCCATTCCAATTGCTAATGAATATGGCTGCGGATGCTTGTCGGTGTAAGCGCCGACAGCCGGTTGTAATATGCTGGCTGTTACTTGAAATGTAAAAGTGATAAGTCCTATTTGAGCAAAGCTTAAAGTAAAAGTTTCTTTAAGAATTGGGTAAATTGCAGGTATGAGAGATTGAATAAGGTCGTTAAGCAAATGGGTGAAACTAACGCTGAAAATTATGCCGAATGCAGTTGCCTGAGCAACTTTTGTTGAAATAATTTGCTGCTGCGTGATTGAAGTCATTTTTCAGTTGAAAAAGTTAAAATTATTAATAAGAGATGTTTGTTGAAAGAAGCTAATTGTATAAAATGTTACAATTGCAACAAGGCGGATTCAGCACTGAAGTGCAACACTTTTGTAATTATCAGTAAATACTTGAATTGGAGTTTCCCATCCAAGTATTTTTCTTGGACGGTTGTCTATGCGTCTCATTGCCTCTGTAAGCTCATCATCTTCTACTGATAAAA
>JBDHXA010000106.1:0-8236 GCA_039810485.1 Chlorobiota bacterium
ACAAACGAGAATGCCAATGGACTAATCAGACAGTATTTCCCTAAAAAGCGAGAGCTTCTATCAGTAGAAGATGATGAGCTTTCAGAGGCAATGAGACGCATAGACAACCGTCCAAGGAAAATACTTGGATGGAAAACTCCAATTCAAGTATTTACTGATAATTACAAAAGTGTTGCACTTCAGTGTTGAATCCGCCTTATCTTTATTTTAACTTCCTTCAATAAAATAAACACCCTTTTAAGAGGGGGCTCATAAATTGAATATTAATATTAGAGGTCAGTATATCTGGATGATTGCATATGTTAATTCAATGTTCTTTTGCTCTAAAGATATTGCTAAACCTATATTATCTTCATATTAGGAGAATATAATGGAGCCAATGCAGGCAGTAATTCGTATAGAACGAGGGAGAATTCAATCCGTTGAGCCTCATTTTGGTGCCGTGATTATTATTTCAGAGAAAGGAACGGACATCTATAACAATGCTTGGGCATTACCCGGTCTTACCGATTCTCATGCGCATATTTTTGGCTTAGGTCTAAAATTATGCGGTTTGTCGCTCTTTGATGCTCTTAGCGCTGATGAATGTATTGTGCGAGCTTCGACTCACGGCCCAAATTCAGGCGGTTGGGTAACAGGCATGGGTTGGAATCAAGAACTTTGGAATGATAAAGGATATCCTACCGCTGCCATGTTGGATTCTGTGTTTCCGTCAGTGCCGGTTTTTCTTTCGCGTGTCGACGGACATGCAGCTTGGGTGAATGCAGCAGCTCTGCGTATCGCAGAAATCTCAGCATCTACTCCAGATCCAAGCGGCGGCTCAATTATGCGGGAAAAATCAGGGCGGCCAAGCGGCATTCTATTGGATAATGCCATGGAATTAGTTCGACAGCATATTCCTCCGCTTTCCGACAATGAGAAGCATTCATATATTTTAGAAGGGCTTAAAGAATGTGCGCGATTGGGGTTGACAGAAATTCATGATATGGATGCAGAGCATGACATGCTCGATTTTTATCGAGAAGCTGCCGAATCGGGTATTTTGCCGACTCGGGTACATTCTTTTGTAAAAGCGCAAAATAATGAATGGATCACGAGCAGAATACTGCCGGCGGTTGGCGAACTTTTTTGTGTTAGCGGTCTGAAATTCTATTCCGACGGAGCATTAGGTTCGCGTGGAGCCGCCTTGCTTGCTCCTTATTCTGATATGCCCAATACTACAGGTTTGCTCATGACAAATGAAGATGATCTATTTTATAAGGCAAAGTTAGGATTAGAGTATAATTGGAATATCTCAACCCATGCTATTGGCGATGCTGCTAATCGCTTGACGCTTAATGTTTACGAAAAGTTGAGAAAACAAGGAATTGCACATTCTGACTCGATACTGCGCATAGAGCATGCTCAAATCGTGCATCCTGATGATATTGACCGCTTTGGACGCAATGATATAAAAGCGGTTGTTCAACCGGTTCATTGTATATCCGACGCAGAGATGGCTGAAAAAAGGTTGGGGGAACGATGCAGTTATGCATATTCTTGGCGTTCGCTGCGAAATGTAGGCGTGGGTTTGGCAGGTGGCTCCGATTTTCCGATCGAATCCGCCAATCCTCTATTAGGCATTGACGCTTTTGTAAGACGCATTCCTTTTGGACGAAGCGAGGCTTGGCATGAAAGTGAGCGCATTACCAGACAAGAGGCAATTTTGGCTTATACAATTTGGGCGCATGAATCCTCCGGCAAAGATTATAGACGAGGTTTCTTGCAGCCGAAATATGATGCAGATATTACAATTATGTCTGATAATATTCTAACTTGTGCTGAAGAACACATCAAAGACATATCAATAATTGCAACGTATGTAGCCGGGGCTAGAAAATATAACAGTGATAATACTGCCAATGAATAAAATTCAAAAAATCAATGTATTTTCGTTCAATAGACCATTGTTTATCATCTTGTAAATCAGATATTTTGAAAAGCCTAATCGCCAAGATAAATTATAGACAAACATTCAATTTTCACTAAAATTATTTTTTAAACAGAATGTACAATATGCATAGGCATTGTGGAATCATATAATTGCGATGGCAGAAATATATTTTGTTCTTTTATAGAATATCTTCATGACCGGCTGTTGCAGCCACTTCCGGGTGCATTTGCTCACGCGCGAATGATACCATCCAGATTTTCGGAAAAAGGATTGCCGCCAGCGCCGCCAAATGCTAGTAAAAATGCTGTACTTGTTTTGTTGCATCCTCAAGGCGATATGCCGGCGCTGCTTTATACTTTACGCAGCAGCCTCGTGAATACGCACAGAGGTCAGATCAGTTTTCCGGGCGGACACATTGAAAAAGATGAAACTCCAGAGCAGGCAGCTCTTCGTGAAACTGCCGAAGAAACGGGAATTGTTTCTCAAATCATCCTGCTTGGACGATTGTCTGCAATTTATGTGCCGCCGTCAAATTCTCATATCACGCCAATAATAGGCATAATCAAAACGCTTCCAACGCTTGATTTACAGACCAATGAAGTTGAAGAGGCATTTGCCATAGATCTGCAGCGTTTGACTAATCCGAAATTGCAACGACTAGGGCGGTGGGAACGCGATGGTAAAATTGTAGAAGCTCCATATTGGGACATTCATCCTACTGCTCATTTATGGGGAGCAACAGCGATGATTACGAGCGAACTATTAATACTCTACGAAGAGTTTCTGCATCGAGTATAATTTTTATTGGAGAGAATTATCAAAAACGGTCGGTTGTACGAACCGATATTTGTAAATTGCAAAAAAATATTATTAACAATTCATTGGATTAATTATGAACCGCGGATTACTATTAATATTGGGTATGTTGATGATATCTGCCACAGCATTTGCTCAGCTAAACGCACGTCCAGAGCAATCAGCACCACAAACACAAGATAATAGCGTTATTAGTGTGCGCGAATCATTTAAAGATGAGACGTATTTTGGCATTGGCTTGCAGGCAGGTCTTACTACCGGCATGGGAATTACTTTTTCTTCTAATTTTCCAAATCGTCTCGGCGCAGAAATGACTGTTGGATATTTAGGGTTTGGCGATGTTACTCTATTCTCAATGGGTGCCGAAGGTCAATTTTATCTTGATGATGCCGGCAATTCCCGACTTTATGCTCTATTAGGCGGCGGCTATTATTATGCAGTAACGGATACTGCCCAAACCGATGACAAAGGAAAAAAGATGCCACAGATAAATGAAGCAAATGGCGGCCCTGGCGCAGGGCGTATTGGATTAGGCATTGGCTACGAATGGGCAATTAGCAAGAAAATGACTTTGTCGTTAGAAATTCCAATTACGCTCTTTTTTGGCGGTCCTAAATCAAATGTCTATCCGCTACCGCAACTTGCCATGCTCTACTATTTCAGATAATCAAAGACTACTTTCACGCACAAAAAAGCCGGAATTTCCGGCTTTTTCAATTTTAGTACTATTCTCGCATTATTAACGTCGATAAACGACTTGCTGCTTCCACTCATGCTCACCTGAAACAATTCGCAAATAATATACTCCGTCGGGCAGTCCTGAGAAAGATATAACTGAAGTAAATTCAATTTCGTTTGCAAATTGTGTTTCATTGCTAACAATTCTGCCGTCAAGCGTTATTATTTCAATATGTAATTCGCTCGGAGCAGGCAATAAAAGATTTACGGTAATACTACCTGAAGTAGGATTCGGCTTAATTGTCAATCCTTGCGATGCAAGAATATTTTCTTGAACCGATACAACTATTTCATCAGAAATTGAGCGGCAGCCATTGGAGTCAATAATCATAACCCGTATTTTTTGCTTTGAATTGGCATAAGAATATGTTCTGCTTGTTGCATTTGGTATTTTTTCTCCGTTAAGATACCATTCATAAGCAATGCCGGCTGGATTTGCAGTTAATGTATTTCCATTTTGCGAAATTGTCGCATGTTGAGGCGTAACCGTCACAACTTCAATCGTATCGCTTGTCGCATCGCAATTGCCTGGCTTAGTAACAGCCACTACATATTTGCCGGGCTTCCGTACTATTATGCGTCGTGATGTATCGCCAGAATTCCACCGATATGTTGCAAATCCAAGAGACGCATTTAATTGCACACTGTCAGCATCGCCGCAAAGGACAGGTCTTGATTTGCTGAATGTTATTCCCGGTTTGGATTTTGGCATGGCAACTACGTCAAAAGCTACAGAAACGGCTGGGCAGCCATTTGAAGTGATAGCGCTTGCGCTATATGCGCCGCTTGTCTTTACAACAATGCTTTGTGTTGTTGCTCCATTTGTCCAAAGATAGGACGAGTAGCCGCTTTGAGCAGTCAATACGACGCTGTCACCTTCGCAAAACGTAAGATTGCCCTTGCGAGTAACTGCTAAATCTATTTTAGTATTACAATTTGCAAGATTGCCCATCCAAATTCCACGCCCATACGTTCCGGCATACAGCTTGCCGGTTGCGTAATGTATTTGCAAATCGCTAACGATTGTTGCAGGCATTCCATCATTAAAGGCAATCCATACTTTGGTAAGCGTATCTCGATAATAAATGCCAATATCTGTCCCGGCATACATTCTGTCCGGCGAATTTTTTTGATAAACGATGCAATTTGTCGGCAATGCGGGAAGACCTGCCGAAATATCTTTCCATGTTGCGCCAAAATCGCTTGTTTCCAAGACGTCTTGCGCACTATAGCCGCTAATGCCAATCCAAATTCTATTTGGCTTTTTAGGATCAATCTCTATCGAGGTAACAGAACCGGAGCTAACGTTGAGAGCCAAATTTTTCCATGTTGCGCCACCGTCTGTCGTATATTGGAAGCCATTGGAATTGCCGGCGTAGATATAATTTGGATTCGACTCTGCAATTTCAAGAATTGTCAATGAACCTTGATTGAAATTAGATATCTTTTCCCACGAGCCGCCCGCAGTCGTTGTGCGCCAAACA
Source organism: Chlorobiota bacterium (assembly GCA_039810485.1). Classification (GTDB taxonomy): domain Bacteria; phylum Bacteroidota; class Ignavibacteria; order Kapaibacteriales; family UBA961; genus JADZAA01. The sequence continues at coordinate 4,972 of JBDHXA010000106.1, forward strand.
TTTCTAAATCCAGCAAATGCGGTGTTCGGATCCGTTGGATGCAATTGATACGGTGCAACCCATGCTCCGCTTTCCTGTGTAATATTCCGATTAATAAAAGATTTTGAAGTAGTCCAATTATCCGTTGTGCGGTAAATATCTCCGTAATAGAGAGCCCCGTAAGAAATATTGGCATTTTTATAATCAACAAGGCAATTCATGCCGTCTCCGCCGATTACTTGATGCCATTTCGTGCCGTTATATCGGCTCGTGCCGTTGTCTTGAGCGCCGCCTATAACTATATTGCTATTAGTTGCGCCTACGCCTATGCGGTAAAATTGTGTAATGCTTAAACCTTTGCTAAGATCAATCCATGACATACCGTCATCTTGGGAGAGGAAAACACCGCCATCTGTGCTGGCATAGATCTTTCCATCTAATGTACAAATTAAATCATGAACGTCTGCATGAACATAAGGTTTACCGCCGTCGCCGTACCAATGTGCAATACAATTCCAACTAGTGCCTGCCAAGGTTGACTGCCAGACATTAACGCCGCCTACGGTTACGGTGTTTGCTTTGGTTCTTGAGACAGCTATGGCAAGATCGTAAGAACCTTGTCCTCTATTATCAGATCCATTCACAGACCAGCCTAACAAATTGGGTGTTGTTGACTGTATTTTCCACGAAGCTCCTGCATCTGTTGAGAGCCACAGGCCGCCGAAACCTTCATTGGAATTTGATGCTAACGCGTAAATATATGCTGGATTTGCAGGCGTTACGGCCAATTTTAAGTTTACTGCTCCTGTTATGCCTGTTGTTGTTAGCTGCACCCATGTTTTGCCGGCATTTGCTGACTTATATATTGCTCCCGAAGTGGAAGCGTATACTGTCAAAGGGTTGTTGGGCTGATATTCCATATCTCTGAAATTTCCAGATTGGACGCTGTTCCATGAAGCACCTGCATCGGAGCTTAATAAAATTCCTCGATTGGTGGCTGCAAGCATAATATTGGGCGTTGCAGGATTGATTAGCAATCTCCGAATAACGTAGAGTTCGTTTTGGCGATAGCTTAATCCTGTGGGATTCCATGTCTTGCCTCCATCGTCGGAGCGCAAAATTCCGGCACTGTAGTGCACATAAGTTCCTGTCGCATCAGCGTCTCCTGTTGCAATAAAGACGGTATTTACAGAATTTGGATGAACAGCAATATCAGAAACGCTTAGTGCAGGCAAGTAATCTGTCATTGGATGCCAATTTATTCCCCCATCAGTTGATTTCCATGCGCCTCCGCAGGCTGTGCCAATCCATATTGTATTTAGTTGTCTATCAGGCACTCGCACACAGTTTATGCGTCCCATTCCGCCGCCATTTTCTGGTATCACTGCCGGTCCGACTAATTTCCATTGCGCAAGTGCATTTGTGCCAAGCGTACCATCCATTTTTAACTTTGCATTCAGAAACCCTGATTTTTCCCATTCGCGCATGAGTATTCCTGCTGGTGGAAAATTTCCGTTTATATCTACGCGCGGCCCCCAGAACCATTTCCATCTCTCAATATACTTCCAATCGTCGTGATCTCCATCTTTTTCTTTTTCTCCTTCAATTCTTTCTTTCGACTGGCTAAGCTCATGCTCATAATCACGTATGATTGTATAATAATTCGGATAAGAATTTGCAGATTTTGTATTTTGCTTGCTGTTGGAAGATAGGGCTCGTTTAGATGACTGCGCTGATGATTCGGCAACAAAGAAAAAAATAGCAATTAGCATCCATAAGAAGAAAAACATATTTTTCATAGGTTCATCTCGTTAATTAGAATAACTTGTCGAAGCGGATGCAACAATATAATAAAAATTTCGCTGACGGCTTCCAGCTGTATTTACCGTTTTTCTTTTAACGCCATTGAATAAGCGAATATCAGCTCTTCCTTTTGCTGAGGTTATAATTCTCGATGAACTGATGTTACAACGCCTAATACACGAAAGTCATCGTCTGAACCAATGCTAATAATTGAATAGAACGGATTTTCCGGCCGAAGTTCAACAATCTCGCCTTTGTAATATAATCGTTTGATTGTTAATTCTCCGTTGAGCCAAGCCACAACTATGCTTCCTGACGCTGCCTCTTCAGCGCAATTAATAACCAACATGTCGCCGTCGAATATTTTAGCGCCAATCATTGAGTCGCCAACAGCGGTAATCGCATAGCAATTACGCGAGTTAGGAACCCAATACTTGCCAAAGTATATTTCAGTGTCTAATTCGCTCCCAACATTACGAGGAGTTCCACAAGGAGCGGATTCGGAATAAAAACGAAGAGTGGCATTGTCTTCTACAATTTTGTTAAGCTTCATAATTACATAAACATATGAGTGGAAAATTAGATAATTTATCAATATGACTGGTTAATCCATAAACAAATAAGGACGCCAAGTGTCGTCAATTTTTCCCATATACTGTTTAAGAAAAATAACATGATTAGGTTTTCTTGGCTGCGACAATAATTTCATGTATGCTTCTTCAGGTGTTCTGCTGCCTTTCTTGTTGTTGCAGCGAATACACGCAGTAGTTAAATTTTCCCAATTATCGCCGCCGCCACGCGAACGCGGTATAATGTGATCTACCGTCAGAGGCGCCGTGATGCTTCCACAGTATTGGCATCTCATTCCATCTCGACGCAAGATATTTTTTCTCGATAAATCAATTTTCTTATGTGGAATGTGTATATATGATGAAATGCGAATAATGCTGGGATAGGGAAAAGTCATTGTAATGGAATGTATTACCCTGCCATTCCGAATCGCAACAAGTTCAGCTTTTAGCAAGAGTAAAAGAACAAATGCCTTTTTTACTGTACAAACACTAATCGGTTCATAACCCTGATTTAATACTAATACTTTAGTATTTATTGATAGCGGCTGTCCCGATTCAATATTTGCATATCGCTGCTCAAATCCATGAATTTTTAGAAAACTGAAGACGGCACCCCTGCTTTGTTTGATGTGTTCAAATATACACATTAACTGCTTGGCAAAAATAAGCAAAAACTCAATTCTAACTAAAACAACTATTTGTGTGCGTTCTATTAGAAATCAACTTCTGTAGTAAAATAGGTATACTCACAATCTAATCTTGGGTTTTCACTTGCCGCTTACTGCTATGTTAGTGCTATAATTGACCTCATGCGAAGAAGTATTTATTTGACTTTAACAATAGCGTCCTAAACGTTTATAGAAAGAGGGCAAATTAAGTAACTCTAATTATCTTAGAGGTTGAACAACAAA
>JBDHXA010000107.1:0-7958 GCA_039810485.1 Chlorobiota bacterium
TTGAAAACAAATGCGATATTGCAATTTAACAGCTGATTATCTATGTTTTTTTTATCCGACTTTTCGGAGTGGGCTCAAAATATTTAAAAGCCCCTTCCTTGTACAGTTTCATGAATATGAACTATTTATATACGAACAGTAATAATCTCATTCGTTGTCGCTTGAATTTTGTTCCGAAACAATACCAAGTAATCCCAAGATAGTGCTGCGATTACTTTCATCGGCTACTAACTCGCCCAGCAACTGTGGCAATGACATACTGCCCCATTTTAAAGCGCGCTCGATTAGATACGGCACCGGGCTATGCGGCTCTGCTTTCTTTAAATATTCTGTTGCAGTTTGAATCTGCTTATAAGCAGCATCTCTGCTTTGAACAATGCCATCTTCAGGTCTGGTTGGTGGATCTATCATAATCTTGGATCCTTTGTCCATCGGACGAATTACTGTACTTCCGATATCTTCAATGATTAATCCTCGACGTTTTAAGGTGCTTTTTACAAACTGAAGTGCATCCTCAAGAGGTTTTTTAAATGCTCTCATACTTGGGGCATCGTTTCCGCACCGCGCATTAAGTTCCTGTTCGAGAGCGTCAATCATCCCAATAATGCAAGTTATTTTGTCTTTAAGCTCAAGATAATAATTATCTGGAGTATCTCTTTCGCTTAGATTGAATTTTTCCAGCGTCATTTGAACTGACATGTTGATTTCGTCGAGTATAGCTGGTTTTTTTTGCTGAGTTTTATCAAATTCAAGCGCTATTTCCCGATCCAGAATAGTTAGCGAAACACCGCCGCTTCTTGGCGATGTTAGAGGTAGAAACTTAATTTTGTAAACGTGTTTTTCACCAAGCCAAGCGATTGGAGAAACGCGATACTCTACATCGCCGTCTTCAATTTCTGGATACATTGTATCCCAAAATTCAACGCATAGGCGGTTGAGTAGATTCAGTCCGGATATTAGACCATCATAATAATCGGTAGCGGTCCATGACTCAAGAAGCCAAACAGCAATCCACAAATCTTTTGTTTGTTTTTTTAAAGCATCAGAGCATAGCCGACGTACCGTAGGCCAGTCTGCCTTTTTTTGTTTTGTTTCCCAAACTCCTTGATCTCCAATATGTTCGTCTTCGCGTCGCGCTTCTTTAATTTGGTCATAGATAGAATCAAATTTTAGCCACACACCCGATGGTTCAGTGTCGGAAATCGGTGTTAATAACGGTTCTATATCAATTACAGCCATAAAAGCACCATAAAATATTATTATTCTGTTTTTCTTACTAGTTTGTTTGCTGTGTATGGCAAAACGATGAAGCCATCCAATGGAATTGGTTCTTTGGCGCCCGGAGCAAATAGACGCAGACGCAGATATACTTTTGCGGCTGCGTCCTCTTTGCGGACAATATTTTTTGTTTTAACGTCAAATTTTAGAAACCAATTGTATGCGTCGCTATTGTCAGCTGATGACTCATTCATTGGCTCTTGAGCCTTCATCATTTGTATTAGCGACCATTTTTTGCCAAACTCAAAGACAGCAGTTCGGTTCTCAACACGAAATATTCCATTTAATGAATCAGGTTTAATAGGCACTGTATTGCCATTGTTTGCCCAACGCAAACTTACAGTTATTGGCTTGCCCCAGTCCCATCGCAAACGCTGACTTGGGTTATGATTGGTTATGTAATTGTCACCGGATTGAATTTTCCACTCGACAATGTCATCAGCACCTCTTGCATCTGCAAATTTAATGCGATAGTCAAACAAAATATCAAAGCTAGGTGTTGCATCAGATTTGTCGCTTTGCAAATATGACCTAAAAGTTTGTTGAAGGTACATCATTCTGCTTACTAATTTCTTGAAATCGTTAACACCATCATGAAGATAATTTTTACTTGCATCGCCATTCGCCAGCCATTTATAGACAAAGTCAAGACGCTGCCCAAATTTTGAATAAAATTCACGAATGTCCTCGGGCAAAGCCTCATCAGCGAGTTCGTCATATTTTGCAGGGTTTTTAACAAATGGAAAATGATTGGCTAATCTCGAATAGCGAGAAAGTTTGTCATCTGGATTGCCAAAGAAATTTCTAATATCACTGCAGAATTCGTAAGCTTTATCATCTGCAATAATATCACACTTATCTCTGATGTCTTTTTTCATTTTTTCCAGTCGTTCGCTAAAGTAATTGCTAGAAGTAGAAATACTGCTTAAATTCTTAGTTTGCTTTTTATAATCTGTATAATACTTAATGCTATCCAAATTCTGAAGCATAAAATCTTCTAGCTTTGAAACACTATTGCCTGGAATTTTCTTTTCGTATTTATCTAGCTGTTCTGCGACAGCTTGAAATTTTCTGCCTTCAGGTATTAATGGAATGTTTCCCAAAGAAATAGAACTTGTAATGGCGGAGCTTTGTAAAAACGACAGTATCGGCTGGACTTCCTTTACTGCGCTGGCTGTAATATCTGTGCGCCATATTTTCATATTTTCGATTAAATCATCTAATTTGTCGGCATTAAACAGTGCTTTTGACAGATTTAACTCACCATCCCATTTTTCAATATCTGAGTGGCTTACTTCATATCGGCCTGAATTATCAAGATATTTCCATTGTTTTTTCAATAAATCATTGATTTGATTTTTAACAGAATTTGCTAATTGGCTTGCAGCGGTGGATAATTCGTGAGACCTCAGCGACTGCAACAGCGTGGAAAGCACGGTTTTTACTTCATTTATATGCTGTATCTGAGCAGCTACGGTTGCTTCATCGCTTCCTTTGGAAGCAAAGCCGCTTTGAGATTCAAATATTCTTTTGCGAGCGTCAATTTCTATTTGAAACTTGGCAATTTTCGCCAAAGATTGTCGCAAATCATTTTTAATGTTATCTAGAGACGGTATTGTCTTTCCGATAAATTCAAAATTTTCGTTAAGAAGCCGCATACAATCTGCAAGTCCATCGGTATTCCACTGAATGTCTTGATCAGCAAATCTAATATTACCCGGCAGTTTTGTTCGCATAAAATCTTTGCTTAGAAGCGTAGCCAATGATTTCTTTATGCTGATTACCTCATCGGAAACGCGATATCGACCATCTTTTTTTGCTAGTAACGGCGCTTCAAAATAATCGGCGCGACGGGTAATAATGCTGTTTTGGAATGTAAGCAATTCATCTTGGAAATTTCTCTCGGCAATATCTATTTTCTCGGGAGTTGCAAGCGATGTATTTTTCATATTATTAAAAATGCTGCGCAATGGTCTGGGAACGGAGTCGAAAACCCAAGCAAACTCCGGTCTGTCAAGATTTCTCTGCAAGCCCTCAATTGCTTCATTGAGCTTGTCTACCAATCCGCCATACTCATCAGCACCGTGGTCGCTGTTGCTCAAAACTGGATCGAAACGTACGAGCGATGTCATATACTTTTGAACATCTTCAAGCGATTTATTGACGGGGTTTTTATGGATCATTCGATCCCTTAAAGCATCCATCAATTGATTAAAATGTTCTGTTGCTGGCAGTCGATAATCATCAACTTGAATTACATCGCCATTAGATTTGTTTACGGCGGCCGTAAAATAGTCAGAAACTGAATTTTTGAAACCTTCACTAGGCGATATATTGAAGAGATATTCTATTAGCGAAGTTACTTTATCAAGATCGCCCTTGCCGCCGGATGTAAGGTCGTTGTATGAATTAATCATTTTCCCAAGACGGTCTAAATCAGCGCTATAAGCAATAAGTTTTGAGTACTCAGGCATTTGTTCGGGACGCAACGCCGATCCTTCGTCGGGAACAACGTTCAAAGCACCTTCTTTAGAAGTAATTCTTCTTGCAATTAATTTTAATTTTTCCCTAAATACATCAAGTATAAATTTACGGTATTTAAGCCGCATACATTCAGTAATATCGCTATGCAAGCGAGTAAATATAGGCCATGAAGCAGGAATGCCTATTGACCAAAGTTTTGTGGCATCTGTGTTATTTGCGTATTGTACGAACTTATCAATAACGACTGGGTTAAAATCAATGCCTCGATACAATCTTTTTTCTTGACCTTCTAATGTCTGCTGATTGTTGCGAATTGTTTCTCGTGTTCTGGCCGTGTCAATCATAAGCGTACCATTGGCAATATGCTTCGAAAATCTAATTTCATCAGCGTCTGTCGCTTTTAGCACCTCGAGAAAAGGCAACAATACTTCGCGCTTTTCCAATAAATTATTATAGCCAGCCCACAACCATAAGCTCCAACCGACAATCATTATAGCTAATCCAATTTGAATAGAGCGGATTGTTCGATTTTGGTGCAATGTAACACGCGATGATGGACGAGCTATTTGCCATTCTGGGAATATCTTTTTTTCTAATAGTTCACGTATAAAAAAAGGTCTTGCTTGAATATTTACTGTTGATTGCTCCATACTTTCTTCAATCGCATCGAAAAGTTCCTCATCATTCTCAATGTCGCTTTGAGCGATGGATGAAGGGATTGAAACCGGCATTTCTGCAACAGCCCCCGAAAAATAGATTCCGCGGAGAAAAATTGCCTCGTGATAGACGCTTTGTTTAAAAATATCACCCATAAATTCTTTGAGTGAATCGGTGATCTTTTGAAATTCATACGGAAATAAAAACAAATCATCGCGACCTTCTATATAGTCGTGTGTTGCAAATATTTCTGACTGCATTTCATAAATATGGCTATCCATTCCGGCAATCGCTTCGTCCACCCATCGAGCACTAAAAGCTGTTTCTAAAGTATAAGGATTGGACCAGCCAAATATCTGGTCTTTAAATTTGTCCGGCAATGCCATGCTAAATTCACGGAAGCCGGTAATTTGGTCGCATTTGGTAATAATTATATAAACAGGAAAGCAAAGCCCTAAAAGTTTTTGCGCTTCAATCAAACGCCGATAGATTGCATCGGCCTTAGCGCGAATTTTCTCTCTGTTTTCGTCAAGCGAAGATAGAATATCTGAAACTGGAATAGTAATTACAATGCCGTCAATAGGGCGCTCAGGACGATGTTTAGACAGTTGACGCAGTATTTGTTTCCATAATCTGCCGCCAGCAAGCGATCCGTCAGATTGTATGAAGGCGTTGCCATTAACGTTCAGCATCAATCCGTCGGAATAAAAGTACCAGTCGCAAATATTTTTTGCTTTGGACTGCTCTTCTATTGCGCCAAGAGGCATTGGAAGCCCAGCATTGTCAAGCAAATTTGATTTTCCTGAGTCGCTCTCGCCAACCATAAGAAACCACGGCACTTGATAGCGATAATTCCTGCCGGTAACGCCGGCTTTTAATGTGGCAGCCGCCTGTTTGAACGATTGTCTCATTCGGGAAGCGATCAATTTGTCAGAAGCGCGGCGATTACGTTCTTGTTGGGACGTTTCTCCTATGACGCGTCTTTCAGCAGATTCAAGTGCAGATTTTTTTCTCTTTGCCTGCAAAACAAGAAACAAAAAGTATATTGCGGCCAATAAGATGAGAGCGCCAACGATTATGGCGGCAATTGGCCAGTATTGCAGCCATGATTCGTCTGGTTGAATATTGGGCTGCGGAATATTGGGCTGCGGAATATTTGATATTGCTGTTGAAACGCTATTTTGCATATTTGTTTATACCTTTGCGAATTCTATAAAGAGATTGGGGAGCAGATTACACACGCTGAAGAATATCACGCACAATAGGTTCGATTTGTTCGGCTATATTGCGCCATAACCAATACGATATTACAAGAAAAATCGCAACAGAAACAGAAGCAACAATCCACCATTGTCGAGGGTTGGACAATCGCTTGCCCATGCCTCGTGCTATGGTTTGCTCGTATGCTTCGGGAAACATAACAAGTTCGGTGCCATAGCATTCAGGATCACGGCGAAAAATATAGCGGAACAATTTCTCTCGATATTCTTTGATCTTGGCCGTTCCTTCATCGCCCCTGTATTTACCTTGAAACCCTAATGACAATGCTGACAGATAAATTGTTGCAAGATCAAGAGATGATTGTTCGTGCATCTCCAACAAACTGTCTATTTTATTAAATATTTCATCGCCGGCAATATGCGTTCCGAAATGATAGGATTCAAGCAACTTCTCGCGCCATAAATCTCGTCCATCCCAGTTAAGATATACAAAAGTTTCATCTGCAACTGCCGCCATAATATAAATTGCCTCATGATAAGTAGACGCGCTAAAATTTCCGCTTCCGCCACGCTGTGCCACGGCATTTTGCTGCTCAATTTTAATGGCTAGATCCTGCCATATTTTTTGAACCATTGAAACAGTAGTAGTGATTTCATTACTGTCGGAATGCATATGAAATCGCATAGAGCCGCTTTCAATTAATTTACGCAAGCGTAAAACTTCTCGATAAAAATCACGAAACTGAGTAAGTAGAAACGAGTCGCTTCCAACTGCAACATTTACCCGCACGAATGTACCCCAGCAAATTGAATAAAGTTAAAAAGTCTGTCATTTTATTTTCGAATGGCAGACAAATATACAAACAAAATAAAACAGATTTATAAATGCTCTAAACACACATTGAGGAATATTATCAATTATTGTTCTGAACAACATTAGATAATTATTATCAATAATTATGCCATTTCGAATAACGCATGATTGAAGAGTGCACTTAAAATATAGATAAGACATGTCCAAATGTTTATCTCTACATCTCTTTTATGTTAAAGTGTAAAAATAAGCATCATTCACTGCATTTCCTAATGTTCCTTATTTGCTTATTGCAAACTCTTTATATTCCAGCATTTGTGTTTAATTTAGCAAGTAATTTTATTTGTCATATTATTGTTGTTGAATAGTAAATAATCAGAAATATCATTGCTGTACGCTAACAAATTGTTAAACATGGAATTCGTTATGCTTCAATCATATTGCTTTGCATGTTAAAGCCATTGATATAATTGACAACAATTAAATAGTAATTGGTGCAAATAATTTCAGCAAATATTTTACAGAAATACTTAATAATAGAAATATTGTAGAAGAATAGAAACGCTTATAATTAATTTGCTCCCAATTTCTTTGCCGCTATCATGCAGATTTAAGATCGATTGCGTTCTACGATATAAACATTTATTGATTTTTGATTTGCCAAGTTCTGATGTTTCCTTCTATTATACCCTATTATAAAGCGCGTAATCTCTTTTATAGTTTTACTCTGCTTTCTTCATGAGCAAGCATATGACTCATGCTTGATTGTTCTGAAAATCTCTCCGTATAAATGTTGTCTCTTCTGAAATATTTGCTAGTTATACTGATGCAAACCACCTGCTTTATCGAACAATTAACCGCTCATTTGAGATAGTATCTCATGTTAAGCAAAATTATATAGATAGCCGTCAATAAGAGCGTTATTTATTCATAATTCTGGGGATAGTATGAATAGGGAATTGCTTGAGCTTTACTCAGATTACTTAATCAGTTAGTTTAGCTGCACAACAGCAACCGGCTAATCGAATCTGTTGTGAGTCAATATCAGCCACGATAAAATCACAAGATTTTTATCATGCGAAGAATACGGCAGCAAAGAGTTGTGGCAATTAGCCAAGCCGCTTGTGCTACAAATCGAGTCGCCAGGCGGCTTTCTCATCTTTGACGATAGCATAGAGGACAAAACCTTATACTGATGAACCCGCTTAAAGCTTTATGCGAGTTGCAGAAGCTGAAATCAAGTGCGATGCAGATTCTTAATGCGTAAGGTGAGCAACTGATATAAATCCGCCTAACATGATTAGAGCGAACTATGCTCGTTCTTTGTAAAAATATATGGATAACTGTTCTTCGCTTTTTCAAACTTACTCAGACTACGCTTCGGAAAATCAACTGACATTATACAGCACACACAGTCAGCGAATACTTCGCAGATTCAAGAGTGAAGTGCAACGGATGAAATAAATAAAGAGTTGGTTTAAGTGTCATAGTTCAACAACCCAACG
>JBDHXA010000108.1:0-7790 GCA_039810485.1 Chlorobiota bacterium
TTAGCAGTTTTACCTCTTGAAAGCTAATATCTACAAGATAGGGGAGCAACTATAAAAATCGTTTAGGACAGGATTGGATTTTTATTAATTTCTGTCGGCATTCTTCTTGTACTTACATAAAAAAAACGTATATTTGCGCTCTTTGCTTTTAGTTATCACAAAATTTTTGGTTAAACGCAATGTTCGCAATAGTAGAAATAGCGGCACAGCAATTCAATGTTAAAACAGAAGACGTATTAACAGTTCCTTTGCTTGATGCTGACCCTGGTTCGTCACTTGAGTTCAATAAGATTGTTGCCGGAGGCGAAGAATCTGCGCCCAGCATTGGTATGCCATATCTTTCCGGCAGTGTTAAGGCAACGGTTCTTAACCATGTAAAGGACGCTAAAGTATTGGTCTTTCACAAAAAGCGTCGCAAAGGATACGAGAAACTTAATGGCCATCGCCAACGTTACACTCGCATCAAAATTGACGACATTAAAGTAATAGCGAACAATTAATTTTATTGGAGTAAAATCATGGCACATAAAAAAGGAGCCGGCTCTACAAAAAATGGTCGCGATTCAAATGCACAGAGACGCGGCGTAAAGAAGTTCGGCGGACAATTAGTTCAAGCAGGCAATATCATTATTCGTCAATGCGGCACACGCTATCATAAAGGGAATAATGTTGGTATTGGAAAAGATTATACATTGTTCTCTCTCATTGAAGGCGTTGTCAAGTTCGAGCGAAAAGATAAAAATCGCCTAAAGGTTTCCGTCTATCCTGCAAACGCATAATTACGGAACCCTATCATGTACATTGAAAAAACGCCTCTTGCCCTAATGGTGCATTGAGGCGTTTTTTTATCGTAAAATAATTTGTGTATAAACATAAAAATTTTCAGAGGTATATATGAAAATTACAGTTATTGGCGCTGGAAATGTTGGAGCCACCACTGCTGAACGCATTGCGTATAGTGAATTGGCTCACGAAGTTGTTCTGTTGGATATTGCCGATGGCATTCCGCAAGGCAAGGGGCTTGATATGTACGAAGCAATGCCTGTGATTGCCTCAGACACGCGAGTAAAAGGCACAAATAATTACGAAGACACCGCCGGTTCTAATTTTGTCGTGATAACTGCCGGACTTGCGCGCAAACCCGGCATGAGCCGCGATGATTTGCTGGCAGCCAATGCAAAAATTGTCGGCTCTTGCGCAACACAAGCGTTTGCCCATTCGCCGAATGCGTTCTATGTCGTGGTATCTAATCCGCTTGACGTGATGACGCATGTAACTTTGCAGAAGACAGGTTTGCCGAGAAATAAAGTAATCGGCATGGCCGGCGTGCTTGACACTGCTCGCTATCGCGCTTTTATTTCTATGGAACTCAATGTGTCGGTTGAAGATATACAAGCGCTGATACTTGGTGGACATGGCGACAGCATGGTGCCGCTGCCTCGCTATACAACTGTGGCAGGGATTCCTCTTGCTCAATTAATGCCTCAAGAGAAAATTGATGAAATTGTGAAGCGCGCAGCCAATGGCGGCATTGAGATTGTAAATCACCTAAAGACCGGTAGCGCATTCTATGCTCCAAGCGCTTCGGCTGTGCAAATGGTTGAGTCAATTATTAAAGATAAACGCCGCATACTTCCTTGCGCCGTGTCGCTCAACGGAGAATATGGAATGAACGGAGTTGTAACCGGCGTGCCTGCAAAACTTGGCAAAAATGGCGTAGAGCAAATTATTGAAGTAACCTTGAATGAAAATGAAATGGTTGCTTTTCGTAAATCTGCCAGCGATGTTGAAGCAAATATAGCCAAACTCGCCACAATGGAATATTGATTTACAACTAATAATAGAAGCTGTGGCTGCTGTAGTGAATTTAGCCGCTAATACTTAAATTTAATAGTTTGAAATTGAGAATCAATTAGCAGCTTTAAATTAAAGAAGAAAATCTTATATGCTGTTAGCTCCGGAAGGATAGCTAAAGCTAAAAATGACGATGCGCTTCCAGCGCCGTTGCCATTAATTATTTCGTTCTGTAATTAATTTGTAATCTTATGATTATTGGAGTTGTTAAAGAATTGCGCGAAGGTGAAAATCGCGTTGCAATTACTCCTGCTGTATGCAAGCAATTTATTAAATCGGGCTTCCAATGCTTAGTGCAGACAGGTGCCGGCGAAAGTGCTTTTTTTAGCGACAGCGGTTACCGCGAGTCAGGTGCAAGCGTAGCAGACAATGCCTCAGAAGTATATGCAAAAGCTGACATTATCTGCAAAGTCAATCCTTTGACATCTGATGAAATTTCACAAGTTCGCAACAATGCGGTTGTAATATCTTTTGTGTATCATTTGACTAATAAAGCGTATGTCGAGGCAGTTAATATGCGCCACGCCGCACTTTTTAGCATGGATGCCATGCCACGAATATCACGTGCCCAAACAATGGACGCGCTAAGTTCGCAAGCAAATTTAGCTGGCTATAAGGCTGTACTCATTGGCGCTAATGAAGCTGGAAAAATTTTTCCGATGCTGATGACAGCTGCAGGGACGATAACGCCGTCAAAAGTTCTTATATTCGGCGCCGGCGTAGCAGGTTTGCAAGCAATTGGAACAGCAAAGCGATTAGGCGCAGTGGTAGAAGTAACCGACATAAGACCGGAGACAAAAGAAGAAGTAGAGTCGCTCGGCGGTAAATTTATTTCGTTTGACACCGGTAGCGATGTTAAAATTGAAGGCGGTTATGTGAAAGAAGCCGGAGAAAACGTGCTGGCTAAACAGCGCGAGATTTTGAAAAAACACCTTGCATCTGCCGATGTTGTTATAACGACGGCACTTGTTCCCGGTAAAAAAGCGCCAGTTCTAATTACAGAAGAAATGCTAAGCATAATGAAGCCGGGCAGTGTTGTTGTGGATATGGCTGTAGAACAGGGGGGGAATTGCTGCTTTAGCGAACGCGGCAAAACGGTTGTTCGCAACGGCGTCAAGATTGTTGGCCAAGAAAACCTGCCTTCGCAGCTTGCTCCGAATGCCAGCGAAAGCTATGCAAAGAACATATATGCTTTTCTCACTCATTTGGCTACAAAAGATGAATTTAAGTGGGATATGAATGATGAAATTACTGCCGGCACTTTGATTTGCCGCAACGGAACAATTCTCAAATAACAACTTTCTTTTTTATGGATTTACTGTTGCAATTAATTTCCGAACATCAGTTAATGATCTATTTGGTCGTACTGATGATTTTTCTTGGTGTGGAACTCATTGAAAAAGTGCCGTCTGTATTGCATACACCTTTGATGAGCGGCGCCAATGCCATTCACGGTGTGATCATTATCGGCTCAATTATTATTATGGGACAAGCCGATAATACTTTTGCAACTATACTTGGCTTTATTGCCGTCGTGCTCGGCACGCTCAATGTCGTAGGCGGCTTCGTGGTTACCGACAGAATGCTTGATATGTTCAAAAAGAAGAAATAAACGCTTGTGAAAACTTACATTCTTGACTTACTCTATATCTTTTCGGCATTTGCATTTATTGTCGGGATAAAAATGCTGGGCAAGCCAACGTCAGCCAAACGCGGCAATTTGTTGGCTGCTGCCGGAATGACTGCATCAATATTCGGCACGATATTTTTGAATAATTCGGTGATGCCGCATAATTATATTTGGATCTTTGCCGCACTTGCACTTGGTTCGGTTATTGGATGGGTGATGGCAAAAAAAGTTCAAATGACTCAAATGCCGCAGATGGTATCATTCTTCAATGGCATGGGCGGTGCTTGTGCCGCGCTAATTTCTATTGTGGAATATCATCATTTTATGGAGTATCCTGAAACTGGCTCTGTTGTTCGCACGGTTATTCTATTGCTTGGAATGATTATTGGAGCAGTAAGCTTCTCGGGATCAATGATTGCTTATGGCAAATTGGAAGAGAAGATTAAGGACTTTCGTCTTCCTGTTCAGCAAGTTATCAATATCCTAGTCGTTGCAGCTATGTTTGGTTTGATATTCACAATGGCAGCTGGAGTTATTGTCAATCCATTAATTATTTATGTGATACTTGGCATGGCTCTTTTGTATGGTTTGCTCTTTGTTTTTCCTATCGGCGGAGCAGACATGCCTGTTGTCATTTCCTTGCTCAATTCATTTACAGGCGTGGCAACTGCTTTTGGAGGCTTTCTTTACGATAATAAGGTTATGCTCTTTGGCGGTATTTTAGTTGGCAGCGCCGGCACATTGCTAACTGTTGTAATGTGTCGCGCAATGAATCGCTCTCTGGCAAATGTACTTATTGGCAGCTTCGGTAGTCAAAGTGCCGCAGGATCAGGACGCGTAGTTACTGGCACAATCAAAGAAATTAGCGCAGCCGATACGGCGGCATTGATGAAGTACTCGAGAAATATTGTGATTGTTCCCGGTTATGGTCTCGCAGTAGCCCAAGCCCAACACGTTTGTCACGAATTGGAACTTGCTCTCGAAGCAGAAGGCGCGCAAGTCAAATACGCAATCCATCCAGTAGCCGGCAGAATGCCCGGACACATGAATGTCTTGCTTGCCGAAAGCAATGTGGATTACGATAAACTGAAAGAAATGGATGAAATAAATTCTGAATTTAAAACAACTGATGTAGTGCTTGTGGTAGGAGCCAACGACGTTGTAAATCCAGCTGCAAAGAATGATCCGGCATCGCCTATCTATGGAATGCCGATACTTGATGTTGAAGATGCGTCTACAGTTGTAGTTATGAAGCGAAGTATGCGCGCAGGTTATGCAGGCATAGAAAATGAGCTGTTCTTCAATACAAAAACGAGAATGTTATTTGGCGATGCAAAGAAAATGATGCAAGAACTTGTAAATGAACTAAAAAATGCTTGAGAGATGCTGAATGTGCAAGTAATAGTCGGATGATTTCATGTTTGCAACTCTTGTTTCATTAGCTGTCGCCAGCGCAACATTTTGTTCGGGAATTTCACTGCAAACACCTTCTGCAACTTTACTCATTCCATATCAAAACAATCGAGAGCAAGTATTTGTTAAGCTCCGTGTCAATGGTCTGAGCATCGCTTCCGATCCGAGATATATATTAACATATATTGTGCGAGATTCGGTCAAACAAAGAAAATTGCCTGTTGCTTATTTTGAGTTTAAGCCAAATGGCAAAATATCGGGAACTGAAAATATCATTCCAACCGAGACGATGGGCGATGCAAAAAATATGTTGTTTCAAATTGCAGAGGAATATCGCAAGCAGCTTGGCAAAAAAAACGTGTTGCGCCATAATGTTTCCGGCACACAATATAAAATCCTAACTTCATGCAAGAAAATTGAAATTGAAATTACTCTTTCAATTGCTTATAATGCTGAATATAAACAATATTACGTATCGATTAAAACCTCTCTCGACTAATCTTTCTTCTTTCAATTACTCTTCAATTTAGTGCTATCATTGTTAATATTCGCGGCAAAATTGGCTTTTTACAACGATGTTTATTGAATGATTCGCTTAATTTTCAATTCTTCTATCTGGTATTAGCCAAAGCGACGCAACAATAAAAAAGATAGCTACGCCAATCATTGAGAAAAAAAGGAAAGTACAACGCCCAATAAATATAAAACAATCGAAAAATACTCCTTATTAGTATTCCGAATAGATTCACGTAATTTAGATGCCTTCCCTTCATTTTCAAGCGCGAGCTTAATTAAAACAGCAAAAGCAATAGCGCAGAAAAGTAAATTAATGCCGTACAGAGCTATAGGTTCTTTGGCAAAGTGATTTCGCCCATCCACGTAGTTGTGAACGGAATAAGAGGAAGAAAAAAGTAAGCACAAATTAGCCCATAATATTTTACCGTTCACTTTTTCAATAATATGAAATAAATGATGGTGGTTATTCTAATAAATTCCAACATAGATGAAACTAAGAAAGTAGCATATTATTTTGGGGATTAGTGGCATTAAACAATCAAATCTTGAACCTGAAAGTACTGAAATTCCTAAAATCATAATAGTAATTATTATTGCTAATACTCCATCGCTGAATGCTTCTAATCTATTTGTTGTCATTTATTTGCTGTCAATGTTTGCTATTTGTTTAATACTATTAATAATTGACAACTTACGCAATTGTAAACATTTCTGAAAAGCGACGATAATTAATGGATGTTTCGAGAATAATTGTTATTATTCGAAGATATTCTTCTGTCTGCTAATTCTTACTCAAATCTTATTTATTTGTTTAGCTTCAATTCTCCAGCAAATTAAAAATAATACAGATGGTATTAGAAAGAGCAACAAAATCGGCGTATAGGATGCGTCTTTTACCGGACTTGACGCTGCCAATATGTTGAAGAATACTATGCTTATGAATGAAATCATTCCGCCTAATTTTTCTTTCCACCATGCAAGAATATATGAGGCAAGTCCTATTCCCCAAACAACAAAGACAATAGTGTTGTAAGTTCCAAGTCCAATGCCGGAGGCAGGTTTATTCATCCCTTCGAAAATGGAGCCAATAAAGAACGCGAGGCAAAACATTGCCAAAAATGCACCTGAAATACGCGCTGTCCAGCGGATTCTTTTTAATGTTGATAGAGCTTTCATTTTACTTCCTTTTAAATGTAAGATAATTAAATTAAAATTATTACGAAAGGAATTTATAAGAATATTGAAGTTTGCTGTATTTTAAAATAGATAGAAACAACGTAAAAAAAAGAATTGGAATATTTTTATGAAAAAGTATCGCTCACTTGAAACCGAGCAGATTACAGCATATTCTTGCTCATATTTTTCTACTTTGAAACAGCACTATACTTTTCTATGTTGGATTAATATATTTTTAAGTTTTTTAATTGCTGTAAAACGATGCTTGGTTTGACTGATTGTTGAAGTTGTTTACTTTAGGAACAATAAATCGTCCAGTAATATACCCTAGTATTGGTCCGCCAATTGTCAAAAATAACGATGCAAGTATTGCAACTAATACTTTAGGGATGTTTTCGCCAAATTTGATATTTAATTGAGTCGCTCCCATAGTAACAAGGGCTGCCAGAAGCCATCCAATCATTGAATATAATACACAATTAGCAGATTTAGCTGTTATCTTTTTGAATACAAATATATATTGAAGCCATCCGCTGATCAATGAACCCAACAAAACAGTAAATGGGAGAATGGTTTCTACTGCTATTGAAGCGTCAGATTTTACAAACTCTAAGATTACAGCAACAATATCTTGCAAGATAAATGCAATCGAAAAGCCAATAATTGTAGACCAGAATAATCCTTGTGAAGACAATAAGTATTTACGGATAGCAAGCCATTGCATTAGACCTACACCGGCGCCCATTCCAATGCCAACTGCCGCTTGTCCGCTTCGTATTCCTACCACTTTAGAAGTTACTTCGCCAACTACAGCCAGTCCAACTACCAATAATATTCCGACAAACCACCCGTAAGTCGTAAATAACACCCACCTTTTCATTGTGAGTTGTTTTGAAATCGTAGTCATTTTATACCTTTTAGAAAATAATGCATGCGGTCAATTTGATTATGGTCATTTTTAGATTGAAATAATGTAAAAAAAAAACTGAAGCAATGCTTCTGAAAATATCATTCGCTTGAAAACGAAAATATTTAATCGTTTTATTGTTTGTATATTCTGTTCTGATTTAGCGCAATACTTTTCGAATCTGGCCAATTAATATGGTTGTTTTCTATTCGCGAAATTAAGGTGGGTTCTAAAAATTAGTTTTTTTATTTTTTCAGACACAAGTCAGAACCTTTTTAAAATCTGTTCTGAAAA
>JBDHXA010000109.1:0-7460 GCA_039810485.1 Chlorobiota bacterium
AATTTTGTTGTTCAACCTCTAAGATAATTAGAGTTACTTAATTTGCCCTCTTTCTATAAACGTTTAGGACGCTATTGATTTGAAATGAAAATTTTGTTCAATATACAATGAATCAGACATTTCGGCATACGTTTTCAATTGAATCAATGAGCCCACTCCGAAAAGGGTACTTTATAAAAATTGCGACGATAGATTCGCTGTTTTCAAAAAAACATCTTTTAAGAGATAAAAAAGTCTTTTTATTTGCTGTTTTTCACTTAAAAATGAGTAATAACTATGTTTTTTACCATGTTTTCTTAGATTTGAAATATTGCTCGACTTTTCGGAGTGGGCTCATCAATTGTCATTGCAATTGCTTTGTGAGTCATTGTTATCTGAAGCGGCGCGCGATAGTTTTAATCTCAAAAGCCATGACAAAACAAACTGATTTTTGACAGTTCAAAAAAAACTGTTTTGCTAAAACAAAAAACTGATGTATTTTTGCGTTCTCTTTATGGAGTTGAGGGCTCGTAGCTCAGTTGGGAGAGCGCTTGAATGGCATTCAAGAGGTCAGGGGTTCGATTCCCCTCGAGTCCACAAAGATTAGAATACTTGATTCTTCTTGAAAAATTAAGGGATCGTAGCTCAGCTGGTTAGAGCGCTGCCCTGTCAAGGCAGAGGTCGCGGGTTCGAGCCCCGTCGGTCCCGCAAAAAGCCCGAGGCTCGGGCTTTTTTTCGTTTACCATACTCTATGATTGGCGTTCTAAGAAATCAGCGAATATCTCACGCCGAAGACTTCACTGTTTTATAAGCGGCAATCAACCCCTCGGTTGAACTGTCATGCTTTCCTTGCGAATCTGACGACAGCTCTGGAAATATCGTTTTTGCCAATTGTTTGCCAAGTTCTACTCCCCATTGATCGAAGGAATTTATTTCCCAAATTATACCTTGTGCAAAAATTTTGTGCTCATACATTGCCAATATCATTCCCAGTGAGTATGGCGTAAGCTTGTCAATCAGGAATGTCGTTGTCGGGCGATTTCCCGCAAATACTTTATGCGGAGTTAATTGTTTTGCTTTTTCTTCTGAAACTCCTGCATTCAATAATTCATTTAGCGCTTCTTCTATAGTTTTGCCGCGCATTAATGCTTCGGTTTGAGCAAAAAAATTAGCCATTAGCCGCTCATGATGATCGCCCAAAGAATGTAGTGGGGAAGCTGATGCTATAAAATCGCATGGAACTAGCCAAGCCCCTTGATGCAAAAGCTGAAAAAATGAATGCTGAGAATCAGTGCCGGGCTGCCCCCAAACGATAGGAGCGGTATGGCAAGCAGCTTGAGTGCCGGACTTCTTTACTGATTTTCCATTGCTTTCCATATCTAATTGCTGCAAATAAGCGGGGAGCAATCGCAAGTATTCATCGTAGGGGAGCACTGCTTGTGTTTCGGCTCCAAAAAAATTGATGTGCCATATTCCGATCAATGCTGCCAGCAAAGGAATATTTTGCTCGTAAGGCGCAGTTAGAAAATGCTCGTCCATTACGCGGGCGCCTGACAACAACTCCTCAAAATTATTGTATCCTGTTGATATTGCTATAGATAATCCTATTGCAGACCATAATGAATACCGACCGCCGACCCAATCCCAAAAAGTAAATACATTTTCTGGTGCAATGCCAAACTGAGTGGTTGCAGAAAAATTAGTGGAAACAGCTGCAAAATGATGCCTAATATCAGATGCTTTCGCGCCTGAAGCCAAAAACCATTTGCGGGCGCTAAGAGCATTTGTCATAGTTTCTTCTGTTGTGAAGGTCTTGGAAGAAATAATAAAGAGAGTTGTTTCCGGACGACATTCATTCAGAGTTTCTACAAGATGCGTTGCATCTACGTTCGACACGAAATGTACGCTGAGAGTGCGCTGCGAATAGTATTTTAATGCTTCGCAAACGAGTTTCGGTCCCAAATCCGAACCGCCAATGCCGATATTGACAATATCTGTAAAAGTGTGATTTGTGTACCCGCGACGCTTGCCGGCACGAATACTTTCAGAAAACTCCCGAATTTTTTCTAAAACTTCGCGAACTTTTGGCATCACGTTTTCTCCTTGAACAAAAACCGAATCATCTTTTTTTCGCCGTAATGCAGTATGAAGCACAGATCTGTGTTCTGTCGTGTTGATAATTTCGCCGGAAAACATTTTTTGAGCGGCTTCACGCATATTGCACTCTCTTGCCAAATCACACAGCAAGGCAATTGTTTGGCTAGTAATGCGGTTTTTAGAAAAATCGGCAAGCAAAGGTCCGAGTCGAATAGACAATTCATTAAAACGACCGGTGTTTACTGCAAAAAGAGTTCGCAGATGAATGTCTTTTAGTTCGTCAAAATGAAGTTTTAATGCTTGCCAAGCAGGAGTATCGGGAAGTGTGCCGTTAATTTGCATGCTATATTTATTGAGTGTTATTGAATGTTAAAATCTGCTTAAAAGACCATGAGAAGCGGACGAAGTTAGATGGAGGAAAACTAATGCAGTATTGCATTGCAAAAGATAAACGCTAATAAGCAAGAATGCAATATTACCTCAAAAATAAATAGGCACTCGTTTATTGAGCATTTATTTTAGCGGTTAGCGCAATTATTTTTGGCTTGTAAATCTGTAATTTATCAGGTTTGTTTCCCGCTAATATTTGATATGCTTTAAGCGCTTGTTCATAGGCGCCTTGCTTTTCGTATATTTCGGCCATTGTATCGGTTACAAACTCAGGCACATTTATGTTTTCAGTTAGAGTAGAATCGTCGTGTATAACAGGTATACGAGCGCGTTCGAGTCGCTGAGCAAGCTCTTCTAACGGAGTAAACATTTTTCGCTCGCTTATTTCTACGGCGAGTTGCTCAATGGCGTTTGATGCAGTGTTCCGTTTTTTACGTATATCAGGAAATGGAGGAAATTCAGGGAAATCCATTGGAATATGTCTGAATGTTTTGATAGGGCGCGTATTATGCACTTCCAATCCCGCGATAAGCGATATGTCATTTGCTTTCCATTTCAACGAGTAAAGATTTGCATTCCATGCAGTTTCGAGCCGGCGTAATTGCAGATCAATTGAAATATCTGCTGTTTGTATTTCATCTTGTTTTGAGACATTATGAGTTGTATGAATGTCAATCGGAGCTTTAACTTCATTTATATCAGCTGCTTTATCAACTTCAAGCATATTGTCGTTCTGCTGTAGATTGTCCTGAGTTTTTCTTTGAAATCCTTTGGTTGATATATTTTTTTCTTCGGCAATTTTGCGTAATATTTTGCTTGTTCTCGATCGTTCAAGACCAAGTTTTACAATGTCAATAGATTCCTCGACTTGCCCCATCGCATCCAGTATTCGCGATTGCAACGCATACGCCGTTGAATATTCGGGAAATGCCTCGATTCCAGCGCTGCATAATGAATAAGCTTCATCAATGCGTCCTTCGGAAAAAAGGGAATCTACTTCAATAGCAAAAAGAGGAGAAATCTTATTCATTGAATTATAATGCTTCAGTTATTTTATATATTCCATTACTTCGGAGTAATTTCGCTGCTTTGTTACCTATATGCATTTGACGAATAATATTGCTTCAATTGTTGCCGTTATTGAGACAGCAACGGCAAAAGACGATATTATAATGAGTTATATATTGTTTGCTAATTCTTCTTCAATTGTTTTGCAATATTCTTTGTAAGGAGAATTGGGCAATCGGTCCACAGATTTTCGATACTCAATTCTATCAAGAAAGCCTTTTGTAAATGCAATTTCTTCCAAACAAGCAATTTTTGTTCCCTGCCTCTTTTCTATGGCGTGAATAAATGTACCAGCTTCGAGCAAACTTTCGGGTGTACCGGTGTCGAGCCAAGCAATACCGCGGCCAAGCAATTCTACGTTTAGCCGCTGATCGCGTAAATATGCTTTTTGCACATCAGTTATTTCTAATTCTCCACGGGTGCTTGGTGTTAATTGAGTTGCTATTTCGACAACGTCAGGTGTGAAGACATAGAGGCCTGGAATTGCATAATTTGATTTTGGCTTTTTAGGTTTTTCTTCGATGCTTACCACTTTGCGCTCACTATCAAATTCTACAATCCCGTATCGTTCTGGATCTTGCACATGATAGCCAAAAATGTAGCCGCCTGCGTTTGAATAAATTGCGCGGCGCAAAAAGTCGAGCTTTCCATAGAAAATATTATCGCCTAATATCAAACATGATTGACGATTGCCTATAAAATCTCTTCCGACAATAAAGGCGTCGGCCAAACCTCTTGGCTGCTCTTGTACTGCATAGCTTAAATTTATCCCCCATTGCGATCCATCTTTTAGCAAACTTTGAAATTGCGGTGTATCGCGAGGAGTAGAAATTATGAGAATTTCGCGAATGCCCGACAGCATCAATGTTGAAAGTGGGTAATAAATCATTGGCTTATCGTAAATCGGCTGCAATTGCTTGCTCATTGCGGCGCTCATTGGATAAAGCCGCGTGCCGCTTCCTCCGGCAAGAATAATTCCAACTGTATTCATGATTGTGGCTATTACAGCGTTAAAATTAGCTTGTATGGAACTTTAATCTATGAAAAACATAGTGTAGTCAATGAAAAAAAGAGTATTAATGCTTCGCAGCAGGCATCGAAATCATATCGCCCAGAATAGACAATGCTTCGCCTATGTAGATATCTTTACGAATTTGCTTGAACCAATCATCCATTTTTTCCTTCTGCTCTGCCAAGGGGGCAGGGTCGTCTTTTGGCGAGCGCACAGCTAAAGAAGTATTTTCTTTGCGGCTTGCATCGTATTCCTTACTCTCGCGCTTCAGTCTGTCTTGTTCGGCTTTTTCTTTGCTAATCTGAAGAAAATCTTGCGTGTCATCGCGTCGAGCTTTTAGGCGTTCGGCTTGTGTTATTACCGCTTTGAAGGCAGGGTTTTTTGCGACGCGAACCTTGCTTTTTACTTGGAGCATTGGAATTTGTTCGCTAACTCCCTGCCATGGGCTATACATAACTGGCCGAATTGAACTATAGCTCAAAGGATAGTCAAGCTGCCTTTCGCCAACTAGAATATTCTCATAAATATCCGGCAAAATAATATCGGGCGTAACGCCTCTGAATTGTGTGCTTTGTCCTGTAATGCGATAAAATTTCTGAAAAGTAATCTTTAAAGCGCCAAGTTTGCCCATCGAAGAATATTCAGGATCAACATAGTTGTTTAAGTCAACAAATGTTTGCACTGTGCCTTTGCCAAAAGTTGTATGAGCACCAACGATAACAGCGCGGCCATAATCTTGCATAGCTGCCGACAGAATTTCTGAAGCTGATGCGCTAAAAGAGTTTACTAAAATTACTAATGGTCCGTCATATTCGATTTCCGGCTCACTGTCTGAGAGAATGTCCGGTTTTGTGCTTTTTTCGCTGACTTGAACTATTGGGCCTTGCTTAATGAATAAACCACCTATGCGTACTGCATCTTGCAATGAGCCGCCGCCATTATTTCGCAGATCGAGAATTATGCCTTTTACGTTTTCAGCGCGGAGCTTTATCAATTCTTTAAAAACGTCTTCCGAACATCTGCGTCCGTCAGCCCGATTAAAATCAGCATAAAATGTTGGCAGATTTATGTATCCAAATTTATCGGCAGAGTTTTCTGAGCTGATGATTGCTGATTTGGCAAATTGCTCCTCAATTTGAACGAGATCACGTACAATCGAGATTCTAACGATTCGCCCATCCGGCTTCTTTACTGTCAGCCGTGCTACTGAACCTTTGCGTCCACGTATTAATCGCACAGCATCATCAAGCCGCATATCAGTAATGTCAACCGGCTCGTCGTCTCCTTGCGCAACTTTTTGGATAATGTCCTCTGCTTGCAGTTCTTTGCCTTTCCAAGCCGGACCGCCCGGTACTAATGATTCCACTTTGATATTGCCGTCTTGTTCGCGCAGTGTTGCGCCTATTCCTTCAAGTGTGCCGCTCATGCGAATGTCAAAATCTTCTTTGTCTTTAGGCGGAAAATATTCGGTATGAGGATCATAGCTTGAAGCAACTGATTCGAGATATTGGGCAAAACGATCTTGATCGGTGTCCTTTTGCAAGCGATTTAGACGTTCGGTAATTTGTTTCAATACTTTTTCTCTCGCTTCGATCTCGAGTTCTGCATCAGATTTAGCTTCATTATTTCCAATTTTTCCAATGGTAGATTTTATGGCTTCTCTCTTGCTTCTTTCTGCTTCTTTGGCTGCGGCGGCAGATTTTGTCGTGCTGTCGGGATTGTCGCGCTCTTCAATTAATGTTATGTATCTTTGAAGGGTTTGCAGTTTTAGAGTTTTGCGCCAAAGTTCTTTTAATTCCTGATCATTTTGCGCAAAATCTCTTTTTTCAGGATCGGTTTGCAACGTCTCATCTGTTGAAAAATCAAATGGCTTCCCTAATAAATCCTGCGTGATAAGTTTTACTTCTTCGATGCGTTTTGGCATGACCGTATTGACGACATCAAGCATTGGAGCGCGTCCGTTTTCAAGGTCTACGCTGAATTTGGGGAGAAATTGCCGCATTTGCTCCACATCGGATTTTAATAAAAACGATTTGCCGTAATCCAATCGCATTAAAAATAAGCGAAATGCACGTTTAGGGAGTGTGTCGTACACGTTAATCGGCTCATAATGCCCTCTGTTGAGCGTCATATATAAGATCTGCTCGGTAATTTCTTGCTTTGTGGGCTTTTGTGCGCAGGCGACGCCAAAAACTGCAATCGTGGAAAGTATAACAAGAATATTGAAACGGATCAGACGAGTAGAAAAGCGTTGAGATTGGACGTTGTTCATGAATGAAAAATAAAGTTGAATGAGGTGGATAATGTAAGTTCGATGTAAAATAACTCTCTTTGAACGAAAAACATTATTGTTTATTTGGATATTGCCAATACAATGCTTAAAACTGAAGTTGGAAGCAGATCATGCATTGGATTAAGCTGCAAACAAAGAATAATAAAAGACAAGTTGAGTAGCAGAATTGTTAGCCAATATATGGCCGTAAACAGAGCTTAGAAATGAGCTGAAGAGGAATCTGTCAGGCCGTGTTTGTTTGCGAAATGCAATGCTCTCGTCATACTCGCCGTAATTCGCGCCAATTTTCCGTATTTTTCGCTTATTCGTTACATTAAAAACAATTGTTGGTGGCAAGGTTGACGGGACCGCTCAAATCTCAAAGCTCGGTTGAAAATTAACGTTTGACTTGTTACCTTAAACAGGAAACAGACAAATGACAGTTAAAGCGGAGAAAAAACAGTTTCAATACGAAATACAAGGTTATCAGGAGGACTGTGTTACAAACATTACCAGTCTTTTTGAAAGCCTTCGCCAAAAAGTGAATTTTGGTGAGCTGCTAACGGCACACCACAAAAAGAACAAATACAATTTTCCAGTTCAAGACACTAAAAACATTGACATAATGATGGAAACGGGAAC
>JBDHXA010000110.1:0-7412 GCA_039810485.1 Chlorobiota bacterium
GTTGGGTTGTTGAACTATGACACTTAAACCAACTCTTTATTTATTTCATCCGTTGCACTTCACTGTTGAATCTGCGTCTTAAAGATATTGTGATTTTTATATTTACACTGTTGCTGCACCACAACTTGCAAAATACTCGCACACTACTATTTGCATGTGCCTGATTGCTCTGTGTTTTGCGATGTGGCTGAACGCTGAAAACACGTAAAATTAAGATTCTTAAGCGTCGGTCTGTTTTCGAGCAACGCGTTTGAAAATCGGCTACATTTCCACTTGTGTATGCAGGGCAATTTCTTCGAGCACGCCGCTGACGCGAAGGCAGTCGGGCAAGCCTCCTTCGTATACAACCGATTTGCCTCGAGTATGTACTTCGTAGGTAAGAGCTTCGGCGCGCTCGTGCGAGCAGCCGGTTGCCTTAATAATCTGCGTAATGACCTCGTCGAATGTATGAACGTCGTCGTCGAAAAGAATTACCTTTGCCCCAAAGCCAATTCCAATATCTTCAAGGACTTCAGATTCTTCTTTGCCAAAAGGATCCGGCGATGCTCCGTTGATGTTCAGTATTTGGAGTTCCATCAAAATTTATTCTCCGGCGATATAAACGCCTATTTTTTGCAAAGCCCAAGTAAAAACATTTATATAATTTGCGGCTGACACTTCCGAAGAGTAATTCTTTGCCATGCCATTTTGCCGCAACTGCTTCCAATGCGGCTGATAACGATAAGCAATGAGGGCGCGTTGAAGAGCGGAGCTAAATTCGCGGCGGTCGTACCGATCAAAAACAAATCCTGTTCCGCTCATTTTACCTGCATCGTATTCATCTACCGTGTCAGCCAATCCTCCTGTGGCGCGCACAATCGGCACAGTGCCGTATTTTAGCGCGTAAAGCTGAGTTAGCCCGCATGGCTCGAAAAGCGAAGGTACAGCCAGAAAATCCGACGCGGCAATGATATTGTGCGAAAGAGGAATATCGTAACCAATCGTAATAAAAGCGCGTCGCGGAAATTTGCGCCTGATATATCGAAAAAAATCCTCGTAGCGCTGCTCGCCCGCTCCCAATACTGCAATGCGCAACAAGCCCTTAGACAGAAAATTCTCAATGGTTTTCTCGAGCATTTCCACGCCTTTTTGCGGAGTAAATCGGCTTACCATGCCAAGTAATGGAATATGCTGCCTCGCTTCGTTTTCAGAAAGTCCGCTTTTCATTAAAAATCGCGTTTTCAGCTCTTCTTTTCGCGACAATGTTTCGGGAGTGTATTGCAATGAGATATTCATGTCCAAAACCGGATTCCACTCTGCATAGTCAACACCATTGAGCACGCCAATCAAATCGGCTGCGCGACCTTCGAGCACATCTTGCAAGCCCTCGCCAAATTTCGACCAGCGAATTTCTTGAGCATAAGTTGGGCTTACCGTCGTAATTTTCTCTGAAAACATAATGCCGGCTTTCATGGAATTAACTGCGCCATTATGCTCAAACCAACTTCCGTGATAAAAACTCTTCATGCCGAACCCTGAAAATTCCATAGAGCGCTTTGGCTCGAAAATTCCCTGGTATGCCATATTATGAATTGTCAGCACACTTGCAGTGCGGGCAAAGAATGGATCCCGACGGTAGAAAGACGAAAGAAAAGCAGGAACAAAACCGGTATGATTGTCGTGCGCATGAATAATATCTGGCCGAAAGCCAAGTGCCTTTGTCGCCTCGAAAACGGCACGGCTGAAAAATATAAATCTCCTATCGTTATCGGTAAATCCGTCGGGATTGCCGTATATACCGTCGCGGTCGAAATAATCAGAATTTTGAATAAAATATGCAGGCACATTCGAGCCGGGCAGTTTTGCTATCCACAGCCGTGCATATTCCATCCATGTTCCAACCGGAACAGAAATGACAAATTGAGTCGGTTCAATCCCATATTTCTCGATATCTATATGCCCATATTTGGGGAGTATTACCACCGAATTATGACCAAGGAACTCCCACGCTTTCGGCAAAGCAGCAGCCACATCGCCCAACCCGCCCGCCTTTGCAAATGGCGCCACTTCGGCAGCGCAAAGAAGAATATTCATTTACTCTCTCAAGAAGTAGTTAAAACCGGCTCAATTTGCGTTGTGAGCGGTAAATTGTTTGCAAAAATACCCGTTTGCGAACTGAGCTGCAACTCTTTGCGCCTGCGCGTCGTCGGCAAAAAGACCAAAAACGCAAGATCCACTCCCGCTCATCAGCGCAAAATCGGCACCTGCATCATAAAGAGACTTTTTTGCTTGGGCAATTTGCGGAAAACGCTTAAAGACACCATACTCAAAATCATTTCGAATATATTCACGCCATTCTCGCATCGAAATTGAATGTATTATTTCTTCAAAATCAACTGAGCTGTTGATAAATTTGGAAGGAATGGCTTCTTTGTAAGCCCATGCTGTCGAAACAGCAACTTGAGGATAGACAATGACAATGCCGCAGTCAAGTTGAATATCTGCCGGCATAAGTTTTTCGCCGCGCCCTTGTCCTATTGCCGGCACTTTGGAAATAAAAAAAGGCGCGTCACTGCCAATAGCGGCCGCTATATTGCATAGCTGTTCATTGTTCAACTTTGTTTGCCAAAGCTCATTGAGCAAGCAAATCGCCGCTGCTGCATCGGAACTGCCGCCGCCAAGCCCTGCGCCTTGCGGAATATGCTTTTCTAGCAAAAAATGCGCACCTTTCTGAACACTGGCAGAGCGCTGAAAAAAACGAGCGGCTTTTACAACAATATTTTCTTCTTGTGGAATGTCGAGCGAAGGCACACATTCCACATAAAAATCGTCAGCCTCGCCTACCGAAAGCGTGTCGAAGAGCGTTACTGGGAGAAAAAGCGTATGAATTTCGTGGTAGCCGTCATTGCGTTTACCGAGTATTTCCAGACCAAGATTTATTTTTGCAGGTGTTTGGCATAGAAGACGAGACATAAGCAGCTTTTTTTAGTAGAATTTCTGCAAAAATGCTTAAAAACAGCGACATATCTAGTGGCATTACCTATCGCAGCGAACTGCTACGCAAGGGAATTCATTTGTGTTCTTTGTCAATCCCTATTCTCTATGTTTATTTCGACCGCTTTACCGCTATTAAAATTTTAGCTCCGATGGCAATTTTGAGCATTGTGATAGATGTGTTAAGCCACTTCTACCTTCCTGCCCGCGCTTTGATGATGACAGTTTTTGGCAAACTCCTGCGCCCGCATGAGACCGACAGCTATAAATTATATTTGAACGGCGCATCGTATGTGCTTCTCTCAGCGTTGCTTTGCGTTGCTTTGTTTCCAAAAATAGTCATGATTGCCTCATTTTCCATTTTAATAATATCGGATACGGCAGCGGCGCTTTTCGGCCGTCGCTTCGGGCGCAAACCATTTTTCGATAAATCGCTGGAGGGCGCAGCGGCATTTGCCCTTAGCGCGATAGCCGTGATTGTCGTTGTTGGAGTTCTCTCCGGCATTTGTCCGACATTTTATATTTTTGGCATTATCGGAGCAATTTTAGGCGCAATTGTAGAATCGGCATCCATTCGTCTCCATTTCGACGACAATCTTTCAATACCCTTGTCAGTTGGCGGCATTTTGCTTCTTGGCGATTGGCTTTCAGTGCATTTTTTGCATCAACCCTCATATTTGTCAATTTTGCCGTAACTTGCCACAGAAAAAATATTGTAACTATTTTCATAACAATATAATTGTTCACAATTATATTGTAACGGAGCGCTTTAATTTAGCGGTTATTCATTATTAGGGAGTTCTCTTATGGACCGTCGCTCATTTTTCACATTTCCATTTTCGCTCGATGACGACTCTTCCGCCATGGAGCAACTGCAGCGGCAACAATCTGTGGCTGGCGGAATTGAGCCATACGCTTCACCATTAACGGCAGAAGACGCCTACCACTTGTTGCGGCGCATCGGTTTTGCTCCAAGACCTTCTACAGCCAAGCAATTTATTGGAAAAACAGCCGATCAAGCCGTCGAAATTCTGCTTGGCGACGGTGCCAATATCCAGCCGCAGCCACCGGGGTGGATTGACGAAATAACTGAAAATCCAAAGAATGCGGATATTTACACAAGGAATGCCATTCTTGCTAGGTGGAGCAGTTTATTTGCGCAATTGCAGTATTGGTGGCTGAATGCAATGTACAGCGAAACTTCTCCTGCGCTCGAAAAATTCACACTATTTTGGAGCGGTCATTTTACCACAGAATTTGCCTTCGACGAGGTGAATTTGCCTCCGCAGCAATTATATAGGCAAAACATTATGCTGCGGAAAAATCGGACTACAAATTTCCGCACGTTTGTTCAGGATGTAACTCTCGACAGCGCAATGCTTGTATACCTTGGCGGCGTATTGAACACCAATCGCACAGCCAATGAAAATTATGCCCGTGAGCTTATGGAACTCTTCACCATGGGCATCGGGAATTACACCGAGGGCGATGTGAAGCAAAATGCGCGAGTGCTAACAGGCTGGAAGGCTTCGCTTTTCAAAGATGAACCAAACCGAAACGAGCAATTTTACACGACTTGGTTTATGCCATCTGACCATGACATCGGCTCGAAAACCATTATGGGACAGACAATTCCTGCACGAACACAAGACGACAACACAGACTATTTGGTTAGGACACAAGAAGTTAATAAATTGATTGAAATACTTTTCGAGCAGCGTCCAGCGCAAATTGCTCGTTTTATGATTAGAAAATTTTACAGATTTTTCGTGTATGGCAATCCTGCTGAAACCGATGCCGATTTTATCGAAGAATTAGTAAAAATTATGGTGAAAAACGACTTTTCGCTGCGCTCTGTCTTTGCGGCTCTGTTCAAGAGTGCGCATTTCTTCGACGCGGCAAATCGCGGAGTACAGATAAAAAATCCAGCCGAATTTTCCGTAGGGCTTGCACGGCAGCTTGGCAAACTTCCTAGCGACATTGTTGCAGCTCTTAATAATCAACAACAAGTTCTTATTGATCCACCAAACGTTGCGGGCTGGCCTGGCTGGCATGATTGGCTAAACACTACAACATTTCCCAACCGCGTAATATTCGCACAAAGTGTCTTGAAATCTATGACAACCGATGATTTAATCGCTTTTATCAATTCTTTCGACACAGTGAAAGATCCTTCTGCTCTGCTCGATGACATCGCAATGTTTTTGCTTCCGCGAAAACTTTCCGCCAAACGCCGCGAGACGTATTTTAATCTGTTAATGCAAGGATATCAAACAAATTATTGGTTGCAAATGCTCGCCGAGCGCGAGCCGGCTGCGCAAGGGCTTCGCGCCTTATTAACGACAATTTTCAAAGCGCCGGACTATCAGTTGTGCTGACGCATCATACTAATTTTCTCTTTTTTACACAATGCTGAGGATAAACAGATGAAAAGGCGCGACTTTCTAAAAACCGCCGCTGCCGGTGCTGCAGCCGGCGCAATTACGCCTACATTGCTAAATTCGATACCTCTTTATGCCAAAACACCAGCCGGAATTTTGGGTTCGAATGCTCTCGAAAACGATGCAATTCTTATCGTGATTCAATTATTCGGCGGCAATGACGGGCTTAATACGATTATTCCTGCCGAAGACGATAATTATCACAAGATACGTCCGCAGCTTCGAGTGCCGAAAGATGTCGCCAAACGTTATGCGACATCCGACGTTTTTTTGCATCCTTCATTAGTCAATGGCATTTACATTGATAATAAAGACACTACCGGCTTTATGGGTCTGCTTGACAAGGGCTGGCTGGCAGTTGTGCAAGGCATTGGCTATGAAAATCCAAATCTTTCGCACTTCCGCTCAACTGACATTTGGATGAGCGGTATAAATTCTTCCGACCCGGCAGTGCGCCTTTCCGACGGCTGGCTCGGACGTTTTATCGTCAATAAATACGCCGATTTTCCGATTGGAGTGCCAGATTATCCGTTGTGCATTCAAGTCGGCGGCTCTGTTTCATTAGCATTTCAAACGCAAAAAGGCGACACCGCAATTGCATTGCTCAATCCCACAGAATTTTTCGAAAGAGGCAAAGGATTATCGCCCGATGAAGATTATTTGCCGGGCAGCGATAATTTTGAAAAGGAGTTCAATTTCGTTCGCTCGGTTGCCGAAAAATCCGACAAATTCGGACCTGCCATCAAAAATGCGTTCGATAGCGGCAAAAATGTTGTAAAGGAATATTACAGCGATTTCGACAAGCAAATGGGACTTGTAGCGCGTCTGATATCCGGCGGACTGAAAACAAAGATGTTTATGCTTAACATCGGCGGCTTTGATACGCATGTGCAGCAGCAGGAAGTCGGCTTCGGCGGCGTGCATCCTCTGCTTCTCAACACGCTGGCAAGCGGCGTTACCAAATTCATGACAGAAGCAATACAACAAGGATTTGCAAATCGTGTTGTCGGACTTACAGTGTCGGAGTTTGGCCGCCGTCCGTATGAAAACGGCAGCCGCGGAACCGATCACGGAGCGGCTTCTGCTCTATTTGCTTTCGGAACCAAAGTTAAAGGCGGCGTTTATGGCAATAATCCCGATTTGGTCAATTTCAATGCGAACGGCGATATAGTGTATCAATACGACTATCGCCGCGTGTATGCCGAAGTATTGCAAACATGGTTTGGCGCAGGCGCTAATGAAAGCGATGCGATTCTTAAAGATCACATTGTGCCGCTTCCAATACTCTATCCGCCAGAATCGTCTGGCATCAGCGAAATGCCGATTGCGCCAGATTCAGATGGCAGCTTTACTGTGGCTCCGAATCCGACGACTGCCATTCCATCGGCTCGCTTTGAATTAAGAAACATCGCAACCGTTGAGATTGCTGTGTATTCGATAATCGGCAAACGAATTTCAATTGCTTTTTCGGGAGAACTTGCAGCTGGCAATCACTCGATACCCCTTGTCAGCGATCTTGCAGCCGGCAATTATGTTTGCGAAATTGCCATAGGCGCAAAACGACTGCGGCAGCCGTTTTCAGTTTTGCGTTAAGAAAGCATTATCTGCAACTAACTTAACAATCTTGTCGGGTTCTCAGCGGGCGGTTTGCAAAATTCACTTCATTTTGCAAACCGCCCTTTTTGCCTAATTGATTGTATTAGCCATATTTTCGATATGAAAAGTTCTCGCAGATTCAATTAAAACGTTATTTATTTCCGCCAAGAATGATGCGCATCATAAATTTTATGCTGTTATTATTTCCCTATTTTTTTCAACTTTGCATAGATGCATTATGTTCCGGCACACCTTTTTTAACGTTAATTTATTTGAGTTTTAACAAAAGCCGGCGAATTTAATAAATCGAGTAGGCAAAGGGGAGTTTCACCCCTAAGCCTCTCACAGAACCGTACGTGAACCTCTCGATTCATACGGCTCTTCTTAATCCAAATCGCTAAG
>JBDHXA010000111.1:0-7409 GCA_039810485.1 Chlorobiota bacterium
ATTTTGTTGTACAACCTCTAAGATAATTAGAGTTACTTAATTTGCCCTCTTTCTATAAACGTTTAGGACGCTATTGCAACAAAACAAAGAAAGTCAATAAATGCTTTGGCTGATAGACAAAATTATTGTATTTTTGCTCTCTTTTATTGGGCCGCATCATAATTTTAATTGTTGTACTAAATCTAAACGCATCATTTCATTTGACAAAAGCGGCCTGTCAAATTAAATGAGGCAGTAAGGAAGTTTTTTCATGTCAGAAACAACCGATATTTCGCTCGAAGAGCAAACCCACACCACCGAAGCTGAGACGCAATTGCCGGAAACCAAGCCGGCATCCAAACGCTCTCACTCACTTGCCGATATATTGGATGGCAAGCTTGATGACAAATTAGAAGATATTGACTTCGGCTCTATGCTTAACAAATCATTTTCTGAAATCAAGGTTGATGATTTAATCAAAGGCAGCGTCGTATCCATCACAAAAGATAATATCTATATTGATATTGGCTTTAAATCTAATGGAATAGTCCCTATTTCCGAATTTGTCGGATCAGAACTTCTTAATATCGGCGATACTGTTGATGTATATATAGAACGCATTGAAGATGCAAAAGGCAATCTTGTGCTCTCTCGCAGCCGCGCCGACTTTATGAAAACATGGGAAGATATTCTCAAACTTCATGAGACGCAACAGATTGTGCCGGTTCGTATTCTCCGCCGCATCAAAGGGGGAATGGTTGTGGAATTGCTCGGAATTGAAGCATTCTTGCCCGGCTCGCAAATTGACGTGCGCCCAGTGCGTGATTTTGACGCTTGGGTTGGAAAAACCATTGATGTTCGCGTAGTCAAAATTAATCATCCAAACGAAAACGTCGTTGTCAGTCATAAAGTGCTTCTTGAAGAGCAGCTCTCGGACCAGCGTTCTAAAATTCTGCAAACTCTCGAAAAAGGATTGGTTCTTGCAGGCACAGTCAAAGCAATTTCTGACTTTGGCGTGTTTGTTGATCTAGGCGGAGTCGACGGCTTGGTGCATATCACCGATCTTTCATGGGGCCGCGTGGCTCATCCTTCTGAAATCGTTTCGCTCGATCAAGAAGCTCAAGTAGTCGTTTTGGATTTCGATGCCGACAAGCGCCGCATTTCTCTCGGCATGAAGCAGCTCACCCCGCATCCTTGGGACACTATTGGCGAGAAATACGAGCCAAACTCTACAGTTCATGGCAAAGTAGTTTCGCTGACTGATTATGGCGCCTTTATTGAAATTGAGAAAGGTGTGGAGGGATTAATTCATATTTCTGAAATGTCATGGACGCAACATGTAAAACACCCTTCTCAAATTGTTTCGATGGGGCAAATTGTTGAAGCAGTTGTGCTAAATATAGATAAAGTAGAGAAAAAGCTGGCTCTTGGCATGAAACAGCTTGATCCAGATCCATGGCAAGACCTTATGCAAAAATATCCCGTCGGATCTGTTCATCAAGGAATCGTCCGCAATCTTACCAACTTCGGCTTATTCGTTGAATTAGAGCCAGGCGTCGACGGATTGGTGCATATCAGCGACCTCTCTTGGACAAAGAAAATTCGTCATCCCGGCGAATTCACCAAAAAAGGCGACGAATTGCAGGTTGTCGTTCTAAGCATCGACTCGACTAATCGCCGCATAGCTCTCGGGCATAAGCAAATTACTGAAAATCCATGGGATGTGTTCGGCGAACGCTATAATGTAGGAGCCGAAACAGAAGGAAAAATCGAGAGAATAATCGAGAAAGGCATAATCGTTGAACTTCCGTTAGGAGTTGATGGCTTTGTTCCGGTTTCTCAGCTTTCTTTCGCCCCTGTGCGCAATATTGCCGAGTTCTTCCATGCTGGCGATGTGTTGCCGCTCAAAGTGGTAGAGTTCGACAAAGAAGCAAAGAAAATAGTTCTTTCGGCAACTGAATATTTCCGCAATAAAGATCAGTCAGAAATTGATGCGTATAATGCTGTGCATCCCGTTCCTAATGCCGACCGAACCGACCGTTCCAATACAGGAGTGATAGATGTTGCTGCAGCCGAACGTCGAGCATCGGAAAATGCTGACGAACCTTCTGAAAATAATGCCGACAGTTCTGTTGCAACAGAAACTACTATGCCGGTAGAGTCAAACGAATCGGCGGCAACCGTAGAAAATTCTGTAGACATAACCACAGAAACCTCTGCTGCCGAAGTGCCTGCAGCAGAATAATTATTACATTCAGCTCAAAGCAATTAAGCGGGACGCTGCCAAAAGGTAGCGTCCCGCTTAATATTTACATCAAAAAATTCATTAGGAAATAATAACCAAAATAATTCTATACAATGAGCCCACTCCGAAAAGGTGTTTTATAAAAATTGCAGACGAAATATTCGCTGTTTTTCAAAAAAACATCTCTTCTAAAAGGCGGATTCAACACTGAAGTGCAACACATTTGTAATTATCTGTAAATACTTGAATTGGAGTTTTCCATCCAAGTATTTTCTTTGGACGCTTGTTTAGTCGTCTCATTGCCTCTGTAAGTTCAGAGTATTCTACTGATAGAAACTCTCGCTTTTTAGGGAAATACTGTCTGATTAGACCATTGGTATTCTCGTTTGTTCCGCGCTCCCAAGAGTGATATGGATGGCAAAAATATGTTTCGGCTGATAATGATTTCGCTATGGTTTCATGATTGCTAAACTCTTTGACATGGCCTCGCTTCCGGTATTTCTTGCGCGAATTGCGAAGATGCTGGCGCAATGTGCCTAATGCTTTCTTATCCAACCAAATATGTTGATAAATACGCTCATGACTGACGCTTATACCAATGCGTAAAAGATCGTATGAAATCTGCTCCGGGCTCAGGTCGAAACGTATCAGCTCCTATACAATAGAGAGCAGCTTGCCTTTGAATTTGAGAGATTTGCCTTGGCGGCTGTTGCGCTCTTGATATTT
Organism: Chlorobiota bacterium; assembly: GCA_039810485.1. Lineage (GTDB taxonomy): Bacteria > Bacteroidota > Ignavibacteria > Kapaibacteriales > UBA961 > JADZAA01. Next base: position 2,951 of record JBDHXA010000111.1, read on the forward strand.
CGATTGTACTTGCTTATGCCTATATCCTCTTTCGCTTTTATTGCGGCGCAATTCACGGCTGAGAGTTGATGGAGAAACCCCAAGGTTTGATGCAATATTTCGCAATGAAACTTTATTACTATGCATGATTTCTATTTCGTATCTTTGCTCTTGGGTTAGGTGTTTATAGACGCTGGGCATATTGTGCTCCAATTGTGATAAACTCGTCGCTGGGTTGTAGCGCTATGACATTTACCTAACTTTTTATTTATTTTTCATCCGTTGCACTTCACTGTTGAATCTGCGAGATTTTAGCAACGCATTTCTTTCGAAAACACAAACTGATCACTTCATTAGCGCATACATTATATTCTTGTTGCCGAATAAATTCCTTGTACTTACTCTTTGAAGTGATCATATTTTCTTCATATATTGCCGAATATTAGCTTTTCACAACCATTTAAACAATGAATATACTTCTTATCGGCTCAGGCGGCCGCGAGCATGCAATAGCTTGGAAATTACGAAATTCGCCGTCAAGCAATCGAATTTTTGCAACACCGGGAAATCCGGGAATATTTAGTGTTGCCGAACCGGCTGAGATCGAAAGTGCAGACGCTGGAAACGCTGAAATGTTAGCTAAATTTTGCAAAACACATTTTATTGATTTGGTGGTAATAGGACCTGAACAGCCATTAGCCGAAGGTCTTGCCGACAAGCTCCGCGAAAAAGGAGTTACAGTGTTTGGACCGTCGCGTGAAGCTGCGCAACTCGAATGGTCAAAGGGATTTGCCAAAGAGTTTATGCAGCGTTGGAACATACCAACCGCATCTTTTCGCCGCTTTACCAGCTACGAAGAAAATGAAGCTGCCGATTACGCTGCCACACTTGCCAAATCCAATGGAAAAGTTGTGATTAAAGCGGACGGACTTGCTGCCGGAAAAGGCGTTGTGATTGCAGAAAAGCCCGAAGAAGCAAGTGAAGTAGTGCACGATATACTTGGCGGCTTGTTCGGCGCAGCAGGCGCATCGGTTGTCGTAGAGGAATTTTTAAACGGCGAAGAGGCCTCCGTTTTTGCAATTTCTGACGGAAAACGGTTTGTAACGCTTGCCCCTGCACAAGACCACAAACGTATCGGCGAGGGTGATACTGGCAAGAATACCGGCGGAATGGGGGCATATTGCCCTGCGCCGCTTATAACGCCCGATCTTTTGCGCCGTATTTGCGAAGACATTATCACGCCGACTCTTGTCGGCATGGCTGAGCAAAACACTCCATTTGCGGGCTGTCTTTTTGTAGGTCTTATGATTAGTTCGGGGCAGCCGTATGTGATTGAATACAATTCTCGATTTGGCGATCCGGAAACTCAAGCAGTTCTTTCTGTTTTTGAGGGTGATTTTGCGCGTTTGCTCTATAGCGCCGCCATAGGAAATTTGGATAAAACAGCCGTAATCAATAACCAAATCTGCTATACTTGCAATGTAGTGCTTGCATCGGCAGGATATCCTGACAGATATGCAACCGGCTTGAATATTACAGGGATTGAGCAAGCGGAAGCTCTTGGTGCTCATGTATTTCACGCAGGTACATCACTTCGGGACGGTGCTTTGACAACCGCCGGAGGACGCGTGCTTGGAGTTTGCGCAAACGGACAATCGCTGCGGGATGCAGTAAATTTGGCATATACAGCAGCGGATGCAATTCAATTCGACGGCAAAACCTATAGGCGCGACATCGCGGCACGTGCTTTATAAGCGTTTTGCACCGCAATGGTTTGGCATTATTGCATTATTTTTCTGCACCAAGTTCGCGCAATAATGCCTGACGTTCTATTTCAAGCTGTCTTATCTTGCGCTCGACCGAATCGAGCTCTTCCGGCATTGAGTCAATTTCTATTCGCAATTTGCTTGCAGCTTCATCAACCAAGTCAATAGCTTTATCAGGCAAAAAACGATCGGTAATATAGCGGGAGGACAATTGTGCTGCTGCAACTATTGCCGCATCGGTAATGCGTACGCCATGGTGAACCTCGTAACGGTCTTTCAAGCCGCGAAGAATAGAAATTGCATCTTCCACTGATGGCTCGTCGACAAGCACTTTCTGAAAACGGCGCTCTAATGCCGGATCCTTTTCAATATATTTCTGATATTCGTCAAGTGTTGTTGCTCCAATGCAACGCAAATCGCCTTTTGCAAGTGCCGGTTTCAAAATATTTGCCGCATCCATGCTTCCTCCGGTTGCTCCTGCGCCAACAAGAGTATGCAACTCGTCTATAAACATAATAATTTCGCCATCGGACTCGGTAACTTCTTTGACTATTGCTTTTAGGCGCTCTTCAAATTGACCGCGATAGCTTGTGCCAGCCACTAATGCGCCCATATCAAGAGCAACAATCATTTTTGATTTTAGCGTTTCTGGCACGTCGCCCGACACAATGCGCTGCGCGATACCTTCCACAATTGCAGTCTTACCTACTCCCGGCTCGCCTATCAGCACTGGATTGTTTTTAGTGCGGCGAGACAGAACTTGCAAAACGCGCCTCACTTCCTCTTCGCGCCCTATTACAGGGTCAATTTTTCCTTTGCGAGCTTCATCATTGAGAATTCTTCCATAGCGGCTTAATGCCTGATAAGTTTCTTCGGGATTTTGACCAGTTACACGGCTTGAACCGCGAAAATCTTTGAGAATTTTCAAAACTGCATCTTTTGTAACTCCCTGATCTCGCATCAGTTGTGCAACTGGTGATTTTTGCTGACACAATGCTATTAGCAAATGTTCAACACTTGCATACTCGTCTTTCATGGCTGCTGCCTCGCTAAGGGCCGCTTCAAAAACATTGGTTAAATCGCGAGAAAGGTAGCGGTCGGATGACGAGCCAGCAACTTTCGGAAGCGATTCTAACTGCTCGGCAATCTTCAATTTTACTTGATTAAGGTTTGCACCTATTTTCATCAAAATCGGCGGTACAAGCCCCGATGAATCCTCAACAAGTGCTGCCAATATATGTGCCGGCTCAATTGCCTGATTGTTATAACCGGAAGCTATCTCCTGCGATCGCTGCACAGCCTCTTGCGCCTTCAGCGTAAACTTCTGAAAATTCATATTATTACTCCAGAATTATAAAAATCATCCTACTTTTGATTTGAAATCGCCGATGTTTAATTTACAATCAAAATGTTTTTTGAAATATTTTCGTTTTTTAATGAGATAGAAACAATATATACTCCTATTGGAAGATTTTCAAGATTTACCACTTTTATTTGTTTTGCAGCAAATCTAATGTTACCAAGCAAATCGTAGATTAAAATTCCATCTGTATCATAATTTGAATTTATCGTCAAGGTTTTATGAAACATATCGTGCTTGAGTATTGATTCCATTTTAATATCATCATCCCAAATTGATGATGGAATACTGAAGTTTGCAGTTATTGCTCTGTCATTATTTACAATAAAGGTTAAAGAATCGGATTTAGAAATAACAACATTACTTTCACTCCAATTTTGAAACTTATAATCGTTTGACGGCTTGGCAATTAATACCGCTGTATCTCCTTTGTAATAAACGGACCGATTTTTCTCCACTATTCCTCCATCTATAGGATTACTATAGACTGATAGAGAAGTTGCTTTCATAAAATTTGATGATATTGTCCTATCCTTATCTGCAACAAAGATTAAAGTGTCTGACGAAGAAATTGCAATATTATTCTCTGTCCAATTTTGAAACTTATAATCAATGGACGGCTTTGCAATTAATACCACTGTATCTCCCTTGTAATAAACGGAGCGGTTTTTCTCCACTATCCCACCATTTAAAGGACTACTATAGCTGTTGATAACTATTGGAACCAATTTTATAAAATTAGCAAATAAAGACCTGCTAGTACTAACAATAAACGATAATGTATCGGATGTGGAAATGGATGTGTTATTTTCAGTCCAATTTTCAAATTTGTAATCTTTTGATGGATGAGCAATAAATACTGCCGTATCACCTTTGTGATAAAGTGATTTATTTTTTTCGATTGATCCACCATCATGAGGCTCGCTATACGTAATTAAAGGAACAGTTGGTTGGCTTAGGTGGAATTCGGTATTTACTGTACGTTTTGCATCTGTTGAATCTTCATCATGTCCACATAGAGAATATAAATAATCATTCTCTCCAAGCCAACCAAATCTCCTATCGAGATTATTTGATTCATCATCGATTTGCCAGGTTAACTTCCAGTCAAGCAAAGGGTATCTGCTGATACCGTCACTTACAAACATATTATTATACCCAACCATTGTTTTTTGTGAAGATAGTTGTTTGAACGATGAACCAAAATATTCCTGATGAAGCACAAGTGGGTCTGTTGCACAAATATATTCGGCATATTCAATAGGTAAATAATAATCGGCGGATTCAAGGCGGATTCAACACTGAAGTGCAACACTTTTGTAATTATCAGTAAATACTTGAATTGGAGTTTTCC
>JBDHXA010000112.1:0-7295 GCA_039810485.1 Chlorobiota bacterium
ACGAGTGCGTTTGTGTATGTTCATTTACAGTATTTTCCTGAATACTGTAAACAACGCTAGGAATTCTTACACCTAAGCCTTATGATTTTGAGCCTAAAACTCTTGGTGAGCATATATTAAAACGCAGGCTTTATCTCAAATTATCTCAACCTCAATTAGCAAAATTATTAGGAGTCGCTCCCGAAACAATTTTGAACTGGGAGTTGAATTACAGAAAACCAAGTATTAATTACGTCGGCAAATTAATTCAGTTTCTTGGTTATGATCCAGAGTTACCAAACCCTAGCTCGATTGCTGACTTGTTGTTGGCCAAGCGCAGAGAATTAGGTTGGACACAGAAAGTTGCTGCCGAGAATCTAGGTGTTGATCCCTGTACGTGGTCAAGTTGGGAGTGTGGCGGGACGATTATGATGTGTGAACATCGGCGATTGGTAGCCTCGTTTCTTGGTATGGCTGAAGAAATCATGAATAAAACCATGAGGAAACAGTGGAAATTTCAGCATGAAAGATAGCATATTGTATTAGGAAGGTTCATTTTTTACTTGTCGAATAGTTCTTTGAATCCGTTCTTTCCAGTTATCATGATAATAATCAGAATGCTTCCATAAATTATTTGACGCATATTAGCGGCTATATCATCAGACATGCCTACAAAGCGAAGAGCTTCTGGAAGTAGAACCAAAAAAATTGAAGCAAAGAAACTGCCCTTTAAGCTTCCTAACCCACCAATAATAACAATTGAGAGAATAAAAATAGATTCGTTTATTGTGAAACTTGTTGGGTCAATATAGGAAATGTAGTGCGCATACAACGCTCCTGGTATTGCGGCAAACATTGCGCTTATTGTGAATGAGATAGTCTTTGATAAATAAACATTTTTTCCTATACTTTGGCTATAAATCTCATCCTCACTGATAGCAATCAATATTCTTCCAAAACCTGATTTAGAAATGTTATGTAACATAAACCAGATAACTGAAACAAAGCATAATGAAAGAATTAAAAAAGAAATTTTGTCATTCAAATCCATTCCAAAAAAATAAATAGGAGGAATACCGGGGATACCTAAAGGCCCTCTGGTCAGATCAATCCAATTATTCATAATGGAAAACAGAATTATTTGAATACCCAGCGTGCATATAATGAAATAATCTTCCACTGTTCTCAAAGCAACAAGAGAAACTACCAACGCAATCATCCCGCTAATCAACATTGCCAGAGGGATGTTGAGCCAGAAAGAGAAATTATAGTGTGTGCTAAGTATGGCAGTTGTGTAAGCACCGATTCCATAGAAGCCAGCATGCGCTAATGAGATAAGCCCGGTATAGCCGGCTGCTAAGTTCAAACTTTGCGTAAGCAAAGTATAAAAGCAAATCAGAAGAACAAGATGTAATGTATATTCAATCATACTTCTATTTTTCTTAGTCGTTTGCCGCTAAATCCAAGCGGTTTCCAGATTAAGAATAAAATTAGAATGAGATAAGTTACTGCATCCATCCATTTGACATCAATGTAATAAGCAGCCATATGTTGTGCCGTAGCTACTAGCAATGAACCGGCAACTAATCCCGCAGTACTTCCTACCCCTCCAATAATCATTGCCACTACACCATAAAGTAGCAGATTAAAACCAAAAGTAGGTGTTAAGTGAGTATCCAGTGCGGAGAGAATACCTGCCGTTGCTGCTAATGACGATCCGATACCATATGCAATCAAATTGATTTTGTCAGCTGAGATACCGTATATATTGCAGAGCTCAGGGTTGCTTGCGACAGCACGAATAGATTTGCCAGTAACCGTATATCGCAGATAAAGATTGATCGACAGAAATAATGAAACTGAGACAATTAAGGTAATAATTTGAACTGTAGTTACATACGCGCCAAAAATATGATTGCCTACCTTAACTTCTGAGATGTTAAAGACCTTCGTACCGTCCCCAAAAAAAAGTGAAATGGAGTTTTGCAAAACCACATAGAGACCAATAGAAGCAATTAGGAAAGCCAATGCTGGAGCATCTCTTTTACGCATTTGTCGATATACTAAAACTTCACAAACCATGCCAACCAAAGTAGCTGCTGCAATCGCTAAAGCCACTGAGACCGGGAAAGAAATCGAAAGATTATTAGTAAAAAAATAAACGAAATACGCACCGAGAGTGATAATGGCGGCATGCGCCAAATTTGAGAACTTATTTATTGAAAATAGTATCTTATATAGGAACGATAACAGCAAAAGCAAAGATGCTGTCAGAATGATATTAGCTATTAGTTGCGATAAACTGTCCAAAACCTACATTTTTAAAATTGAACTTCACTCAAGCAATGTAAATTGACCATTCTTGAGAATTTTAATGATGGCTGGTTTTGTTACATCACCGTTGTGATCAAAAGTAGTTAATCCTGCAACGCCAGGGTAATCTTTGATTGAATCATAAAGATAAGTTTTAATTTGTTCTCCACTTCCATCTGTATTAGCGATTGCTAGCACACCGATATTAACTGCATCATAGGTATTCGCTGCAAACATCTCACTATCCGATCCGTATTTTTCTTTATATTCGGCATTAAATTGTTTTGAAAGTACATCATTGGGATCATATTTGGCGATAGAGTAAATGATACCCTCTGCCGATTTTCCAGCAATTTCAAGAAATTCAGGAGCTTCGATTGGATTGGCGCTAAACCATTGAGGCATAAAGTTTTGCTCATAGGATTGCTTTAATAAAATTCCTCCCTCTTTGGCATACGCAATCAAGTAGATGGCCTGAATGTTATTGTCTTTGAGCTTTCTTACCATTGACTTGAAATTCGTCTGGTTTTGTTCAAATCCTTCTTCTAAAAGAATCTTACCACCATGTGCTTCGAATGCGGATTGAAAAATGCTTGCGTATCCTTTTCCGTATTCGTTATTGATATATAACACTCCAATTTCTTTAATATTGCGTTTCAATGCGATAAAGTTAGCAATCGCATCAACTTCCAATTTCCCGCTTAACCTATTTCTGAAAATATAATCACCGGCATCCGTAATATTTGGACTGCCGGTACCACTTGTCAATAACACTGTCTTTGTTGTATTTGCAATCGGAGCAGCTGCCATTACTGCACTACTGGAATTAAAACCAATCACCAGGGCCACTTTATCGCTGTCAATTAATTTTCTGAATGCAGAGACATTTTTGTTTACATCCGAACCACCATCTTCTATCAGCAAAGAAACCTTTCTTCCATTTATTCCGCCATGATTATTGATGTTGTCAATCGCAAGTGAAGCGCCATTTTGTGACCATTTACCCATATAAGCTAGAGTGCCGGTCAGATCAAAAATCGCACCTATTTTGATATCGCCTTTTCTTTCGGGTGACTTCTCAGTTTGGGTGCAGGAGATGAAAAGAATAACAATTACCAGTACAGATAACTTAGTTAAAATTTTGGGATACAGCTTCATTTGTGTAAATTCTTTTTAGTAGTAGATTTGTCAGTCCATATGTTCATAAACCGAGTCATAAAAAACTTCAACACTAATTCCCCTAACTCTGTATTTTCTGGAACGTATAGTTGACGAGAGTCTGTCGTTAATTTACCTTTTTGGTAAAAACTAATGTATGCCATTCCATCAAGATAATACATCGAGAATAATGGCGCTTCTTTGTAATAACGTAGGTCTATTCTATCGTTGCATATTTTTAGACTACTACAGATTTCTTTAAGAGAAGCCTCTAATTTTTCGTGAGTCACTTCTATTTCTTCTTTAAGCTCGGAAGTGGCTTTTGATATTTCTTCTTTATTTTTTAAATCCGGCGCTAATTGCGACGCGCGAAGTTCTATATCATCTGATGATTCTTTTGTGCCTGGATCAAATAACAAAATTTTCACTTTAAATTCGCTATTGTTGTCAAGCGCAGTCTTTAAGCTTGTTTCAAAATCAGTTAACTTTTTGTTTAAAATTGTTTTTAAATAAATATCATAAAGAATAAGCTCATTTTTACCTTCTTTAATAGATTTAATAATTTTATCCAATGGTAATTTTTCAGGATCTGAGATTCCACTATTTAACTTATCTAATCCGTGCTCAATTAACAAAAAAAGAAAAAGTACTCCAGAAAATTCAATTGCAAAGTGAAGAAGGAGCTTTTTATTTTCTATATTCTCCTTCGTATTATCCATGTTATAGGAAAATATGAGTAATCCAATGATAAAAGAGGATAGTATTAATATTCTAAGCCAATGATTCTGGAAAGTTTCTCTGACACTAACATTAAGATCCGACCAACTTTCTTTCCACGATTTGAAATTAGAAAACATAATTATTAAGCAAATTGATTTATTCTTATATTGATTGAAGCTTTTCTTTCAAGGCAATCCACATCGTACTTTGAGCAGCAAGAAGCTTATTGATTGTAGCGATTGCCGTTTCAATATCCTTAAAAGTTTTGCATTGCTGAAATAAACAATATTTTGCTTCATCGGCATGCCTTTCTTCAAGCCCATCAAGATGGCAATGAAAGTATTCGGTTATTTCCCGATACTCTTTGTTGGAATAATAGCTCCGATAAGGTTCAAAAAATGATTTCATAAATATCGCTAACATTGCTGTTGCTGCAGCTTCTTGGGCGTAATTTGCAGCTAAAACTTCTATATGATTTAAGCTTTCGTATAACGCATATTGAATTTTTCTCAATTCTTTGGTTTCTGCTAATACATTGGGTGAATTTAAACTATCGCGTAATGAAATTCCTTGAATCCCGAATATTCTTTCGGAATGCCGGTTATGAGAATATAAAAGAAGCTCTGGATGAGATTTTCGATCGATGTTTGAACCGGATTCTTCGTAGCAGTTGTTGCCAGCACTTCTTAACGTTATGAAATCTTCGTGTCGTTTTGCGGAAATGATTACTTTGGCGACGCACTCTATGGTTTCATAAGTCCTGAAAAAATAATTGTCTCGATAAAGTAAGAATTGCAGTTTTGTCCAACCTGCTTTTGATTTTTCTTCTAAGTATTGGAACAATACATTGCTCTTCGTTTCGTAGCTGGCAATCGCTTGTTGAATTTGTAAATTGAATTGATTGTTAAAAATTTCCATTTTCTATTTAAACAAAAATAGGATGTAATTTATGAATATCAAATGGTTGATTTATCTCTATTTCAGTAAAAACTCTACCCAGTTTTAAACCGATTAATTTGGTTGCGATAGTAATGCATTCTTTTACACGATGTTCGATAATCATTAAGGTGATGTCACCTTTTTTATTGATTTCTTGCAGGCTTCCAATAACAAATGCAATATTTTGTGGAGATAGTCCGTTAAGCGGTTCATCAATTAGTAGTAATTTTGGTTGATGCAATGTTGCCATTGCCAAGGTAAGCAACTGACGTTCACCGCCGCTTAGTTTCATAGGTATTCGTTGTAAGTGCGGCACGAGCATTGAGAATTGAGTGAGAACATTTTCAATGCGAGGCTTCAATAACTTTGGAGCAAGAGCTAAGCCTGCCATTTCTAAATTCTCTTTTACTGTAAGATCTTCAAATAGATTATTTTTTTGCGGAATATAAAGTAAGCCTTTGTTTAAGAGAGAAGCAGTGGGTTTGCCAGTGATGTTTTCATCTTCCAGCCAGATCTTGCCGTTTCCCCATGGGGGCAATATACCGTAAATAGTTTTGAGCAAGGTAGATTTCCCACTGCCATTGCTTCCAGCAAGTAATATTATCTCTCCTTGTTTTACTTCAAACGAGACGTCAAAGAGAATTTGTTTCTTACCATAACCGGTTGATAGGTTATCCACTTTCAGCATTGCGTTAAACGTAAGCTTCCATTGCTTGCGTGTCTGCCTTTAGTTCTTCTATATTGTTAAAGGTTGATATTATTCCGTTGTGTAGAAAAAAAATCGTATCTGCCACGTGAGAAATAAAATCAGTGTTATGCTCAATTAACAAAATGGTTTTGTGCTGATTCTTCAGTTGTTTTAGAAGCATAGTAATTTTATATAGATATTCAGGCTGAACTCCGGCCGCGGGTTCGTCCAGTAACAGGAAAGGAGCGCCGTTAGCCATGCAGCAAGACAAAGTAAGTAATTTTTGTTGCCCGTAGGAAATTTCACCCGCAAGTGAGTGTTGCACTTCGTGCAGAAAAAACTGTTCAATGATTTCGTCAGCTTCTTTTTCTAATTTACGGTTAAAATCACGATGAAAACTGTTTGGCAATAGGGCTCTAAGCCAATTGTCAGTGGGGTTGTTTTTCATGGCGAGTATGATATTTTGCTTAACTGAAAGCTTTGTGACTAAACGAAGATCTTGAAATGTTCTTCCGATTCCAAGTCTGTTAATCCGGTAAGGTTGCAGATTGGTGATATTGGATTCGCGAAATAGAATGCTTCCCTTTGATATCTTATTAAAACCACTAATAATGTTTAAGAGAGTTGTTTTGCCGGCACCATTACTTCCCATTAATGCATAGATTTTTCCTGAATCCAGGGATAGCGTTAAATTATTAAATATCTGTCTTTCTGTGGAAAAACCAAAACTGATATTTTTTATTTTCAATGCCATCTAGCAAACCGGAATACAAATTGAGTTTAGATTCTTTTTATCTTATAATTCTCTAATTTAAAATAGTATTTTAATTGGGCGCAATTAGAGTTGGCTTCTGGCAATTTCGTATCTATATTACCAACTGGCAATTTTACCCTAATGAGTTCCTTGATGGCTAACTCATGCTATCTAGATTAATTTGAATCAAGATAATAACTTCAAAGTTTTAATTTTTATCCAACCTGCGATACTGAATCGCTTCCGCAATGTGCTGGTTAGTGATTTTTTCGGCACAGGCCAAATCTGCGATGGTTCGCGCAACTTTTAAAATGCGGTGATACGCACGCGCGGATAAATTCAAGCGGCTGATGGCTTGTATTAACAGATTCTCACTGACGCTATCAAGCGCGCAGAATTGATCGATTTCCTTAACACTCAAGCGGCTGTTGGTTTTCCCTTGCCGGTCAAGCTGAAATTGGTGGGCCTTTTCAACGCGCTGACGGATTACTCTGCTTTTTTCGCCTGCTGTCTGTTGTTTCATTAGTTCCTGTTGCGGCACGGCGGGGACTTCGATTTGCATGTCGATGCGATCCAGTAACGGGCCGGAGATTCGTCCGCGGTAGCGGGCGATTTGGTCGGGGGTGCAATGGCATCTGCCGGACGGATGGCCCAAATATCCACACATGCAGGGGTTCATCGCGGCGATTAGTTGAAATCGCGCCGGAAATTCGGCTTGTCTTGCGGCGCGGGAGATGGTGATTT
>JBDHXA010000113.1:0-6969 GCA_039810485.1 Chlorobiota bacterium
TTCGATTGAACCTATTTGTAAAAATCAGCCTACAAAAATGGATAGATAGACCCTTTGAACCTCCTCCAGAACCCCTATAGAAAGATATACAAGGGGTTCTATTTTAATTTTAGCAGTTTTACCTCTTGAAAGCTAATATCTACAAGACAGGGGAGCAACTATAAAAATCGTTTAGGACAGGATTGATCCAACGGCGTGATGGAAAAAAAACAAAGTCCCAAATCTTATGATAAGCAATGGGACTTTGGCGCGTGGCGGTGATGCAGAAATTAAAAACGCTTTTTAAGTGAGCCGGAGCCCTCAATGACTTGCTTTACAGTTTCTGGATTTCCTTTGTAAAAAATATCGCCAGAGCCATGTATCGTTGCGTCGAGTATATTCATGGTAGTTGTTTCAATGTCACCGGAGCCAATGATGTTTGCGCGAGTGTTAATGGATTGCAAACCGTAGCCACGAAAAATTCCTGATCCTTGCATAGTAATATCAACGTTGGTTGCAGCGCCGTTGAGGGTAACAGAACCCGAGCCGGAGATTTTGATTTTTACATCATCGCCAGATGTTTGCATATTTACTTTTCCAGAACCATTAACATCAATGGACAGTTTTGAGATTGAAATTGGACCGCTGCTTATAATATCGCCGGAGCCGTTTAAAGAAATTTTTTCAATATTTTTTGCCGTTATATAAGCAATAATTGGATTCGAGGAAATATAGCATTCGTCACTGCCTAAAATGAGATTGCCTTCTTCGATTCGCTGCTGCAATCGGCTTGCAATATTGTCGTCGCCTTCAATTCGAAGCGATGTTTTCTCTCCTTGAGTAAGATATATTTTTATAGATCCAATTGAAGTAATGCCGGAAAAATCTCCGATTTTCGGCTCAATGCTTATTTTTTTATTTGAACCCTCAATGCAATTACCACTCATTGACGAGCAGCCATTCAATAATGCGCCGGTAATAGCTATTGCTGCAAGAGCAATTCCGAAAGTGAATGAAGCAGTTCTCATGGTATTCCTCAAATAGTGAAAAGGTAAGGATGAAATTTAGTTTATTTATTGATTCATCGCGCTTGGAGAACAACTACGCTGCAATTAAATCAAGGTTGCAAAAAATGTGATTTGCTTTCTAATTTATTTTCAATCTCTTCGTAATTTTAACGTGTTAACTCCATGAGTATCGTAAAAAATTATAGTTTATGCGGCCTCTTGCCGAGGCAGTCATTACTACGAATAGTGTGATGGCGGAAGAGGAAATTATTTCCACTCTCTACTTGCAAACATCTTCCATTTTTTCGGCTAAATAGGTTGCCGAAAAATAAGCGCTGTTCCGAAATAGAGTGATTGTCGGACGAGCAACGAGGCCTTTTTTTGAAATTCACACTATGAATTATACAATTGTAGGGGCAGGGAAAAGCGGAATAGCCGCCGCTTACTTGGCAGCTCTAACTGGGAATCGTGTATTCCTTACAGAATCTAAGCCGAAAAGCGCTTTTGGCGAGCAGACCGCAGAATTTGACAATTTGGGAATAGAGACAGAATTTGACGGACATACTTTAGGCGCGATTGCACGCGCGGACTGCATCATAACATCGCCCGGAGTGCCGCCTAACACCTTCTTGCTTCGAGAGGCGGAATTGCGAGGCTTGCCCATTATAAGCGAGCTTGAGTTTGGTCGCAGCCATCTGACTTGCAATCCATTGATAGCAATTACTGGAACGAACGGCAAAACGACCACAACAGCATTAACCGCTTATATGCTGTCTCAATCTGGGAGAAAATCTGTCGTAGCCGGAAATATAGGAGTGCCGCTGTCATCATTGGTCGGAAAAATCACAAACGATACGATAATTGTCTCAGAAGCAAGCAGCTATCAATTAGACAGAATTCAAAATTTTCGTCCGGATGTGGCGGTCATCTTAAATATTACTCCGGATCATCTTGCTTATCATGGAACATATAAAGCATATTGTAGCGCAAAATATAATATAACTCGCAATCAAAGTGAGAAAGATTTGCTAATTTTGAATAAAGATAGTGCTGAGGCAGCAGCAACCGAAGCATTATCGAGAGCAAAAGTCGAGTATTTCAGTATGTCACCTGTGGGGACGGGGATATATTGTAACGACAATACGCTCATCCTGCCTGAAACACAACAGCACAAAGAGGAAAAACTTATGCTTTATGATGAACTGCGCCTGCCCGGAGTGCATAACTGCTATAATTCAATGGCGGCTGCATTGGCAGCTCGCGCATTTGAGGTGCGCAATGAAAATATACGCGATTCGCTCATGAGCTTTGCCGGAGTCGAACATCGCCTTGAATTTGTCAGAAGCTATAATGGCGTAGAATTTATCAACGATTCCAAAGCCACCAATGTGAATGCAACGTGGTATGCTTTGTCAAGCTACTCGGCGCCAATTGTATGGATTGTCGGCGGACGATCAGACAGCAACGATTATTCAGCGCTTGATGAACTTGTGCGGAAAAATGTGCGGTGCATCGTGGCAATTGGAGAGGAGCAAAGCGCAATATTTGATCATTTTTGCCTCATAACTCGCTGCCAAAAAACACATTCATTGGAAGAAGCCGTCCGTACTGCCGCGCAAATTGCATCGGAAGGAGATATCGTTCTATTTTCTCCTGCCTGTAAATCATTTGATATGTTTATGAATTACGAGCAGCGCGGACTAATGTTCAAAGAAGTCGCAAATAGCTTGTAGCGCTCCATTGTAGAATCTGCAATGAAAAAAAAAACAGATCATATTGACTGGTTTATTTTGTTGTCTGTAGTCGGGCTGATGCTTTTTAGCGTGGCGTTTGTCTATAGCGCCAGCGCATCATTTGCAGATGCAAGATTTGGCTCGAGTGAAAAGCTGCTGATTAGTCATGGCGTTCGCATCGTGATTGGACTGTTTGCAGTATTTATTTTTGCGCGCATTGATTATCATGTGTGGGAGCGCTTTTCAAAGCCGGCATATCTCCTATCGTTAGGTTTGCTCGCCATAGTTCTAATCACAGGAAGCCGCGTAAAAGGCGCAACACGATGGATTGATCTCGGTCCAATAAATTTCCAACCTTCAGAATTAGCTAAATTCTCATTGGTAATGCATTTATCTGCAATGATTTCCGATAAGGTGTGCACAATTTGGGACTTTAAGCGCGGAGTTCTGCCTGCTATTCTGTGGACGCTGCCATGCTGTTTGCTGATTGCTTTGCAGCCGAATGTTTCCACTGCCGGCGTCATTCTTCTTATGACGTTCATTCTGCTCTTTATAGGCAATGCACGCGCCGACCATTTGAGCATTATGGGCTTTTTCACAGTAATTTTGGGCGGATTATACGCTATGTCCGCGCCATATCGCCGCAATCGGATTCTTGCTTTTTTTGGCGCGGGCGATAGCATTGAAAGCAATATGGCGGAAAAGGTAAGCTATCAGCTTAAACAAGCTTTGCTTGCTTTTGGAAACGGCGGAATTACCGGCGTCGGTCCCGGGCGAAGTATGCAGCGTGATTTCTTTTTGCCGGAAAGTTATGGCGATTTTATCTATTCGATTATCGGCGAGGAATACGGTCTAATCGGAACGCTGATAGTTCTTTCTGCATTTGGCATATTGCTTTGGCGGGGTTTGGCTGTTGCAAAGCGTGCGCCTGATGCATTCGGACGGCTGCTTGCGTCTGGCATTACTATAACTTTGATAGTTTATGCCTCAGTTAATGCCGGAGTTACATGCGGTATTATTCCTACTACGGGATTGCCTATGCCTTTTATTAGCTATGGCGGAACTGCCGTTGTCTTTTCTTCGGCTGCCGTTGGGATTTTATTAAATATCTCTTCATATGCTGGAGTTTATCCGCGTCGCAGCCCTTTATCTGCTTCTGAAAATTTACCGCTGCTATGATTCGAACTTTTCTGACTAATTTCACCGGCACTATTATCGCAGCTATTGTGCTGGCTGTGTCATTCGGCGTATTTGCTCTTTATTTGGTTGGACATTCGGTAATTGAACCAAATGTAACGCTTCAAACGGATTTTGTGGCTGATACAGCTAAAATTTATCGAGATAAATACGGCATTCCGCAGATTATTGCCGGAAGTGAATCCGATATGTTTTTTATGGTCGGGTATGTTCATGCGCAAGATAGATTGTGGCAAATGGATGTTGCGCGTCGGACTGGCCGTGGAACTTTATCGGAATTGTTTGGCAAAAAAACGGTAGAGACCGACCGTTTTATGCGATATGTAGGATTGCCTGCCATTGCTAATAGCATCTTGCGAAAAGCCAGTCCAGCTACGCGCTCAGTTCTCCACTCATATACTCAAGGCGTTAATTACTATATTCAAACTCATAAAAACGCACTTCCATTTGAGTTCGGCGCTTTGCAATACGAACCTAAGCAATGGACGCCGGAGGATTGTCTTGTTATTTTGCGGCTCACAGCATTAGAGCTTAGCCCGTCTTTTTGGTCGGATGTGGCGTTTGGCGATATTGCCGATAATATTGGCGTAGATAAAGCTTTGCAGCTTATTCCTTCGTATCCTCTTGCAGCGCCATCTGTTGTCGGCGATAAATCATCTGGCAGCAAACTTCCCGCCGCGCCGGCGCCTCCAACATTAGATTCCAATGTGCGTAAATTTTCTTCGCATATAAAAGAAGCGCTTTCTTTAGCAGATTCAATTTCTGAGACATTTGTGAGCATGCGCTCTAATCTTGGATTAGAAGGAACTGCTATAGGCAGCAATTGCTGGGCAATGAAAAAAACAACGCAACCATCAGCTGGCATTGTGTTTGCCTGTGATCCGCATTTTCCTTTGTCGCTTCCTGCGCGCTGGCATCAGTTGCATGCTTCAGCGCCATACTGGAATATTACTGGATTGACTATGCCGGGAATACCGCTGATGCTTTCAGGAAGAAATGATTTTGTAGCTTGGGGATATTCGGCTATGATGATTGATGACGCCGACTTTTTTATTGAAAAAACGGATATAAAAAACTCGAATTATTATTTTGACGCAAGCGGAAAGAGGTTGAAGTTTCGTTATGTGCGCGACACGATAAACGTTCGAAATGACGAGCAAATTATTTACGATATTCGCTATGCTCAACGCTCCAGCGTTATTTCCGATGTACATTTGCTCAAAAATCAAAAAAAGACGCTCTTTAGCGCGTCAGCTCCAACGATCAATGCATTCCTTGAACGATATTGCTTGACTTACAGTTGGACAGGAGCAAATCCAACTGATGAATTATTGGCTCTTTACAGAATTAACAAGGCAGAATCGTGGCAGCACTTTGTTTCTGGCGCAAATGAATGGCATGTGCCAGGACTTAACTTTACTTACTGCGATAGATCCGGATCAATTGGAATTGCGCCCTCGGGAGCAATTCCGATTCGTCAAAAGTGCAATCCTAATCTTCCAAATCCAGGCTGGATTGCCGGCTACGCTTGGGCTGGAGCTCGTTCTCCGAGCATTTTACCAAGAGTTTTCAATCCTGACAAGCGCTTTATTTGCAGTGCCAATAATCTTGTATCTCACGTATTTCCGGAATTTATCTCAACGCTTTGGGAACCTCCGGCGCGTGCGGAAAGATTAGAAGAATTGCTCAGCCAATATGATGATTATGATATTCGCGCCGCACAGTTTATGCAGATGGATGTAACCTCGCCATTTGCGCATCAAGTAAATAATCTTGCAGTTCGTGTTCTCGAATCCAAGAAAAAATATCTTTCTTCTGAAGATCGTGAAATGCTTGCAGAAATGAAAAAATGGGATGGGCTTATGTCGCCTCGCACAGATGAGCCAACCGTATTTTCGGTTTTTCTTGACGAACTGCTGCACCATACTTTCGCAGATGAATTAGGCGACAGATTATATCGGCAGTATATGATTGTATCGTCATTGCCAACAAGAAAAATTGCAGAGATTCTAACAGATAGTGCTTCGATTTGGTTCGACAACGTAACGACGCCGGAGCGTGAAGATCGTGATGAAATTATTTTTAGAAGCTTTGTGGCTGCACAGCGAATATTAAAAAAGAGATTTGAAGGCCGCCCTTTTGCTACTCGGCAATTCGGAGATATACACCAGCTTACGCTCTATCACCCATTCAGCGACAATCCCTATATTCGTCCGATTGTAACTCAAGGACCAATGAGCACTGGCGGCTCGAATACAACTGTGAATTGTGGTGAATGGCGATATAACGAACCTTACAATCAGGTGATTGGCGCATCAATGCGCCTTCTCATTGACATGCAGGACACGATAATCCAAACAATTGTTCCGGGTGGAGTAAGCGGAGAACCATTAAGTGCTCATTACTCTGATCAATTGCAATTATGGCTCAACGGCGGTTATATCCGCATTTCCACTAGTAGAAAGCCTGCTGAAGGCAGCGCACTCTATGCAACTATAACGCCGCTTAAGAAAAGAGTCGAGAAATAATAAAACATCAGATATTCTGCAAAATTAATAAAATACATTGTTTTAACAGAGGCGGATTCAACACTGAAGTGCAACAGATTTGTAATTATCAGTAAATACTTAAATTGTAGTTTTCCATCCAAGTATTTTTCTTGAACGGTTGTTTAGCCGTCTCATTGCCTCTGTAAGCTCATCATCTTCTACTGATAAAAGCTCTCGCTTTTTAGGGAAATACTGTCTGATTAGTCCATTGGCATTCTCGTTTGTTCCGCGCTCCCAAGAGTGATATGGATGGCAAAAATATGTTTCGGCTGATAATGATTTCGCTATGGTTTCATGATTGCTAAACTCTTTGCCGTTATCAAATGTCAGTGTGCGAACATGCTGCTTGTACGGCAAAAGCAAGTCAATAATGGCTGATGTAACGACCTCAGATGCTTTGCTTGCAACAGATGCTATAAGCGTTATGCGACTCTTGCGTTCGACTAAGCTGACTAGTGCTCCCTTGTGGGATTTGCCGATAATTGTGTCTGCCTCCCAATGCCC
>JBDHXA010000114.1:0-6944 GCA_039810485.1 Chlorobiota bacterium
TTAGCAGTTTTACCTCTTGAAAGCTAATATCTACAAGATAGGGGAGCAACTATAAAAATCGTTTAGGACAGGATTGTGACTTTAATATAAATCTGCTATCTTTTACCGTTGCAAGCGATATTCATGCAAAATTGCGACAATCTTTATAGTCCGATCCAATATCTATAGTTCCAATTTTCTTAAAGTTCAAATTTTAAGCATATTTGCTTTGATTGATTGTATATGTGCTGTTATCATTTGAGAGCTTGCATAAGGCAAAATTCAATTTATATTTCATTTCAATAAATGATAAAAGTCATTTACACTCATATAAGACATTCTTAATTTTGCACTACAATTGTATGTTTAATCTCTTTATGAAAGCAAATTTCATGAAAAAAGTTCTCTATATATTAGCAGCTGTCATTGTTGGTTGCAGCAGTAATAACGACAAACCGGCAACCGAAAATTCCACGCCCGCAGCAGAAGCCGTAGCGTCATCGAACCCAAAAGGTTACGGAAGAATAAGCGAAGTAAAGTTGGGAGCCATTGACCAAGCGCTTGTTGCAAAAGGCAAAGGAATATTTGATACAAAATGTGTGGCATGTCATAGATTGGACTCGCGTCTTGCAGCGCCTCCTCTTCGTAAGATTACTGAGCAACGCACTCCCGAGTGGATTATGAATATGATGCTCGACACAGAGATTATGTTGGAAAAAGATGCAAATGTAAAAGCTCTCGTTCAAGAATATTTAGTGCAAATGCCCAATCAACATATTGATGAGCAGGAAGCAAGAAGCATATTAGAGTTTTTCCGCGATGCCGATACAAAACCGGCAAGCAATGAATAATTTTTCTTGAAAAGATAAACAATAATAAATATAAAGAGTTAAGTGTCTCTTAATTATTCTCAAGGAATGCTATGAAAGCAAAAATGTGGATACCGGCTGTATTGTCGGTTGTAATTGTTGGAGCATACTTTTACGGATGCTCCACTCAAAAAGAAACTGCCGCTGTTAGCGGTGATGTCGCTTCGAAAGTTTATGTGCCTCCGGGAAAGTACGATGAATTTTACAACTTCGTATCCGGCGGATTTAGCGGACAGCTTTCGGTGTATGGTCTGCCGAGCGGACGACTATTTCGCGTAATTCCGGTATTTTCAGTAGATCCTGAAAAGGGCTGGGGATTTTCCGAAGAAACTAAGCCAATGCTCAACACATCGCATGGTTTTGTGCCATGGGACGATGCGCACCATCCGGAGCTTTCGCAAACAGACGGAGTGCCTGATGGGCGCTGGGTGTTTATCAACGGCAATAATACTCCTCGCATAGCGCGAATTGACCTCACAACATTCCGTACTGCTGAGATAATTGAGCTTCCGAACAGCTCGGGAAATCACTCTTCGCCTTTCACAACAGAGAATACGGAATATGTTGTTGCAGGCACTCGCTTTAGCTTGCCTATACCAAATAATGACGTCCCTATTTCCACTTATAAAGAAAATTTCAAAGGAGCTTTAAGTTTTGTTAAAATTGACAAATCAACAGGCGGAATGGAAATAGCATTTCAGGTGTTAGTGCCCGGCTTTGACTATGACCTTGCTCACGCTGGCAAAGGACCTTCTCACGGATGGATGTTCTTCACATCATACAACAGCGAACAAGCAAACACTTTATTGGAAGTCAATGCAAGCCAAAATGACAAGGACTTTATTGCCGCAATCAATTGGAAAAAGGCTGAAGAGTACATAGCGCAAGGCAAGTTTAAAGAAATGCCTGCAAAGTATGCGCACAACGTTTTTAACGATAAAACACATTCTGCCACTTCTACTATGATGCAATCTGTAAAGATGCTAAATTCGGCAGAATGTCCAGGCCTTATTTACTATCTCCCAACTCCAAAATCGCCGCATGGCGCTGACGTTGATCCGACAGGCGAATACATTGTAGGAGGCGGAAAATTAGCTACTGTTATTCCGGTATTCTCTTTCAGTAAAATGATAAAAGCCATTGAAGAGAAAAAATTCGACAAGGAAGTTGACGGGATACCGGTGATAAATTATCAAGCAGCACTTGCGGGCGAAGTGGAAAAACCAGGACTAGGACCGCTTCATACAGAATTTGACGGTAAA
Source organism: Chlorobiota bacterium (assembly GCA_039810485.1). Lineage (GTDB taxonomy): Bacteria > Bacteroidota > Ignavibacteria > Kapaibacteriales > UBA961 > JADZAA01. Next base: position 2,111 of record JBDHXA010000114.1, read on the forward strand.
GGCAATGCTTACACTTCATTCTTTGTGTCGTCGGAAATTGTAAAATGGTCGCTGAAGGACTTCAAAGTTTTAGACCGTGTTCCTACTTACTACTCAATAGGTCATCTTTGCATTCCTGGCGGCGATTCCAAGAAGCCATGGGGCAAATACGTAATTGCTTATAATAAAATCACAAAAGATCGCTATTTGCCTACTGGACCGGAACTGACGCAATCAGCGCAGCTTTTTGACATCTCCGGCGACAAGATGAAGCTTTTATTGGACTTCCCAACTATTGGCGAGCCGCATTATGCTCAGGCAATACCAGCAGAACTTGTAACAAAGAATCAGAAAAGAATATTCCAATTAAAAGAAAATGAACATCCCTATGGCGCAAAAGGAGAAAAAGAGGCGCGAGTGGAGCGTAAGGGTAAGGAAGTTCATATTTATATGACGATGATACGCTCGCACTTTATGCCGGATAATATCGAAGGTTTGCAAGTTGGCGACGATGTGTATTTCCACATAACAAACCTTGAGCAGGATTGGGACGTTCCTCATGGATTTGCAATAATGGGCGCTGACAACTCCGAGCTTCTCATCATGCCAGGAGAAACTCAAACGCTGAAATGGTCGCCGAAGCAAGTAGGAATAGTGCCATTTTATTGCAGCGATTTCTGCTCTGCTTTGCATCAAGAAATGCAAGGATATGTGCGCGTATCTCCAATAGGTTCGAAAGTAGAACTTACAGCAAACACTCGCTAACATTAATAAAGGGGCGTTGTGCAAGCGTTCAACGCCCCCAATTTTGTCAAATATTTTTGAAAGATACTTCCGTGAAACCGCTCGCTCGAATATTATTCGCCACAGCTTCGTTAATTCTGATTGCAACTTTTATCGTTCCTATATGGAGCATACAACTCGATGCACCTCAATATCCTGAGGGCTTAGGAATGAAAATTTACATTAATGCAATTGGCAGTGGAAGCGGTAACGATCTTGAAAATATCAATGGTCTTAATCACTATATCGGCATGAAACGCATTGAGCCGGAGGCAATACCTGAACTGAAAATCATGCCTTACATTATTGGTGCTTTAATTGGATTTGGACTCTTAGTTGCCGCTGTAGGGCGACGCTCTTTAGCTTGGACTTGGGTGGCAATGTTCATTGCAATAGGTATTGTTGGTATGTGGGACTTTTACCAATGGGAATATGACTATGGTCATAATCTAAATCCTCATGCAGCTATAAAAATTGAAGGTATGAGCTATCAGCCCCCTTTAATAGGTTCTAAACAATTGCTTAATTTTACAGCACATTCTTATCCTGATATAGGCGGATGGATTGTTGGCGGCGCAATTCTGCTTGGAGCTTGTGCAGCCATTATGAAAAGAAATACCCCTAAAATTGAAAAGAAGAAAATGACTAACAAATCGAATCCATCTTATGCAGTTCTTGAAGAGGCAGTATTGTGAACAAAATCATGATATATTTTAAAAAATTGAATTCAATTGCAATGTCTGCTCTACTTGTAATATCAGCTCTTGGATTGTTCTCTTGTGCCGAGCCAAAGCCACAACCTCTTACTATCAACGTGGATAACTGCGATTTTTGTAAAATGACCATAAGTAATCCTGCTTTTGGTGCTGAGCTACTTACGAAAAAGGGAAAAGTTTATAAATTTGACGCTATTGAGTGTATGGCCGGTTTCTATGGCGAAGAATCCGTTGTCAAACACGAAGATATACACTCTATGTGGGCAATAAATCTAACTCGTCCGGGAGATTTAATTGATATTTCAACAGCTATTCTTTTTCAATGCGACGAGCTAAAAAGTCCCATGGGTGGAAATTATTCAGCGATTTCCTCAGAAGATGATTTTAAACGCACATCTTCAAGCTACCAATGTCGCCGACTTTCTTGGGCTGACATTGTTCAGGCAGAAAAATAGAATCTGCCATGATCCGCTTCTATCCTCCGATTGTAATCTTCTTGTTTTGCACAACTATTTCGACATTAAAAGCAGTCGAAATAGTTGTTGCGAAAGGTGCGTCATTTGCTGCTGCTGTGGCAAAATCCTCTGCTGGCGACAAGCTTATTGTGCAAAGCGGTACGTTTTCTGCTATTGATGTGAAAATTGATAAAACACTAGAAATAATTGGACAGTCAGGCACAGTTTTCGACGGCAAAGGCAAATCCCAAATTTTGATTATTTCTGCGGACAATGTTGTCATTCGCAACATTTCTTTTATTAATACAGCTGTAAGCTATGTGTCTGACAATGCCGCAGTTAAAGCAACAAGCGTTGTAGGTGCAGTCATTGATAACTGCACATTTCGAGATAATTTTTTTGGTGTTTACTTTGCAAAATCTTCAAATTGTGTTGTTAGAAATTGCACTTTGCAGGCAAGCGGCAAACTTGAATCAGCATCCGGCAATGGCATTCATCAATGGAACTGTCGCAATACGCTCATTGAAAATAACGCCATTTATGGACATCGCGACGGAATATACCTCGAATTTTCTCGCAACGTAAGAATTCGCAACAATATTTCGCAAAACAATATTCGCTATGGTTTGCATTTTATGTATTCTGATTCATGCATTTATCATGCAAACACTTTTCAAAGCAATGGTGCCGGTGTTGCGGTGATGTATTCAAAATTTATTGAAATGACGGATAATAATTTTCGTAAAAATTGGGGGCCGGCATCGTATGGACTCTTGCTCAAAGAAATATCTGACGGTCGAATTGAGCGCAACCATATCGAGGGCAACACAATAGGATTATATGCCGACGGCTGCAATCGCAATATGATAAAAAATAATACATTTGCACAAAATGGATGGGCTGTTAAAATCTATGCCAATTCTATGCTGAACATATTTGCAGACAACAATTTCACGTCAAATACTTTTGATGTTGCAACGAATAGCGGCTCTCGTTTAGATAATACATTCGAAGCAAATTATTGGAGCGATTACAATGGCTACGACTTAAATCGCGATGGCTTTGGCGATGTGCCGCATCGTCCAGTCCGTCTCTTTACTTTGCTTATCGAGCAACAGCCAACCTCGCTCATTCTCTTGCGAAGCTTATTTATTGGACTACTTGACGCCGCAGAGCGTGTCATGCCTGCTCTTACACCCGAATCGCTAATTGATCCACGACCACGAATAAGGCCTTTGCAATGATTTCTATCGAAAAAGTGCATAAGAGTTACGGCAAAATACGAGCTCTCAACGGAGTTTCATTGAAAATTAATCCCGGCAGCGTAACAGCTGTTGTCGGTCCTAATGGCTCCGGCAAAACTACATTGATTAAATCAATTCTTGGATTGGTCAAACCAGATAAAGGAATTATCACCGTGGCAGAACAAGATGTCGCACGTGGCGATGTGTATCGTGCCGGAATCGGCTATATGCCACAAATTGCACGCTTTCCCGACAATCTCGATGCAGAACATATTATTGAACTTGTTAAGTCCCTTCGATCTGGTTTTACGGACTATGACGAAGAGCTTATTGACATACTTAATCTTCGGACTCATTTCGGCAAGCCACTGCGTGCACTTTCTGGTGGAACTCGCCAAAAAGTAAGTGCTGTACTTGCTTTTTTATTCAAACCAAAAGTGATAATTCTTGACGAGCCAACTGCCGGGCTCGATCCTCTTGCCTCTAGTCGGTTGAAAGATCATGTGGTCGCAATGAAGTCGGCCGGTGCTTCAATTCTTCTAACCTCTCATATAATGAGTGAAATCGAAGAGCTATCCGATAGCATTGCATATCTTTTAGATGGTTCGTTGTTATTCCACGAACCTATTGCATCGGTTGTCGAAACAAGCGGAGAGCGTAATTTGGAAAGAGCGATAGCGCGTCGTCTTTTAGAAGGGAAAATTCATTGATAAATATCTTGTTGAAAGTGGCTCGATTTACCGCTGCCGATATTTTTCGCAGCAAATGGTTAATTGTTTATTCTGCTTTTTTCTTCCTATTAGCCGAAGGACTGTTTCGTTTTAGCGGTGATAGCGGCCGCGCTTTGGTTTCTATAATGAGCATTACAGTATTGCTTATTCCTGCCGAGAGTATCATATACGGAGCAATGTATTTCTATGGTGCAAGAGAATTTATAGAGTTGCTACTTACGCAACCGGCCGGCCGCGTTCCATTATTTTCAGGATTATTCACAGGCTTGGCCGGATCGCTTGGCGGGGGTTTTCTCATAGGCGCAGGGCTTCCGTGCATTCTTCACGGGACTGCCGATGATATTGGCACTATTTTGTCAATTTTAGGCGTTGGTTTTATGCTTACGCTTATTTTTATAGCATTAGCGCTGCTTATTGCCGTGCGATTCGACGAAAAAGTCCGCGGCGTTGGCCTATGTCTTGGATTATGGCTGGCTTTTGCAATTCTCTATGACGGTATAATTTGGATGGTTCTATCGGTATTTGCCGATTATCCTTTAGAACGGGCCACCATTGCATTAACAATGTTCAATCCTATTGATTTAGGGCGTGTTGCCATAATGCTGCGGCTTGATATTTCTGCATTAATGGGATATACCGGCGCAGTTTTCGAGCAGTTTTTCGGAAGCTCGCTTGGCATGATCCTTACATCTGGCGCACTATTCCTCTGGATTCTGATTCCATTCTTATTCGCTATTCGACTGTTCAGTCGTAAAGATTTTTAACGATATTAGAAAATATGCCTTTATAGAGCCCACACCGAAAAGTCAAGCAATATTTCAAATTAAAAAAAATATGGTAAAAAAGTACATTTCGCAGATTCAACAGTGAAGTGCAACGGATGAAATAAATAAAGAGTTGGTTTAAGTGTCATAGTTCAACAACCC
>JBDHXA010000115.1:0-6836 GCA_039810485.1 Chlorobiota bacterium
TTGGGTTGTTGAACTATGACACTTAAACCAACTCTTTATTTATTTCATCCGTTGCACTTCACTGTTGAATCTGCGTTTTTCAAACACTCCATTTTCATTATTTAGGGTGTGATATTCTTATTAAATAACGATAATTAACTTAGAATAAGCTTGGCATGCAAATGTATCTGATATGACAAGATAACAGGCTAACTACATAGTATTATTGGCAATTAACAGGGCAGGCAAAAAGCAGAAATGAGATGAAGTGAAAACACGCTTGATTAATTGCTAAATTGCGCTTTCAATTCGCTCCATGTGGCATAAGAAGGGTTTGCAATAATGGGTGCTCCATCATTCCAGCGTATAATGCTCCACTGGCCAAGATTATTGGGTGCTATTGTCAGCCGGATAATGCCGACCCCTCGCGTCTTTGCGGCTGAAATGCTATGATTGACCGTCAAGACGTAATCACCAGTGTAGATGGCAGAATCTTGTGTAATTACATCAAATCTATCATTCGAAATAATCAATGAAGGCGGCGTGTCGGCAGGAATTTTCGACATTAGCGATATAAATGTCTGACGTTCAGAAACCATATTCCAAGTTAAGAATAGCGAAGCATAGCGCGCCGCTATCTCTGCAGCCGGCTCAAATCGGTAAGCGAACCTATCTCCGCGCGAAGTATCTGCAAGACACTGTATAAAACTTTCCGCATTTTTCTCTTTGACGGCAGTTTTTAAGTTTTCGACAACGATATATGGCGAAGTTGGAGGCGTAAAAGTTTGTCCGCCACTCGTCGGCAATTCCGGCTCGCGTGTGGAAAATAATCCACAGCCAGCCGCCATGAAACATGCGCTAAAGAAAAGTAATACTCTTGATTTCACAGCGAACGCTCGATTGGCTGCATTTAAGTAATCGCTTACAATATAATACAGCAAAAAAGATGAGATTTTAGGAAAACGGCACTTAATCTGTTCTGCTTCAAACCGCTACACGACTTTCGATCGCTCGCGACAAAGTTGCTTCATCGGCAAATTCAAGATCGCTTCCAATCGGGACGCCGCGGGCAATGCGCGTAACTTTAACGTTAAACGGCTTCAATATGCGCGCTATATAATGCGTCGTAACTTCACCCTCTACATTAGGATCGAGAGCAAGTATGACTTCTTCAATCTCGTCGGAAATACGTGCTGCCAGCTCAGCAATTTTGATTTCGTTTGGACCAATGCCGTCTAAAGGATTAATAGCGCCATGCAATACATGATACAAACCCCGATATTCGCCGGTTTTCTCGACTGCAAGCACATCATTTGGCTCTTCAACCACACATAATATCGAACGATTGCGCTTGGCGGACGAGCATATTGGGCATGGATCCTTTTCGGTAAAATTGAAACAAACAGAACAAAAGCGAACGTTTTTTTTTAGTTGTGTCAATGATTCTCCAAAGTGCTTTACCACATCGTCGGGCTGACGCAAAAGAAAAAAAGTTAGACGCTGCGCTGTTTTGCGTCCAATGGACGGAAGTCCTGCAAAAAGCTCCACGACAGCTTCTATAGATTCTGAAGTATAATGCATAATTTCAAGTGAATGAGTACTAATTCAGATTGAAGACACCGGAAAAAAGCCGATGATTTTTAATAGTTTGCCAAATACAAAAACTACACTTTTTATAGCTTAAATATTACGATAAAACAATTCTTATTTGCACAAAAATCTGCCTTTAGCAACTTAACGGCGTTTGTTTCGTAAGGTTCAACAATATTCTGCTTGGCTAACTTGGCAAAATTAGCAAATTACTTTTAGAAGTTTTGTTATATTAAGCAGAAATAGTAATTTAGTCAGAATTAACATTCAGCAGTCATACATTACCACACGAGGCGATACAATGGGTATTTTTGATCGTATTTCAGATATTTTCAAAGCAAATGTAAACGATGCGTTAGACAAGGCAGAAGATCCGGAAAAAATGTTGAAACAAATGGTTATTGAAATGGAAGAATCGGTGAATAAAGCCACTCTTGCAGTTGCCAATGCCATAGCAAACGAAAAAACTTTAGACCGCAAACTCGGCAAAGCACGAACCGACTCGAATGACTGGCAGCAAAAAGCAGCACAAGCGCTCAGCGCTGGACGTGAAGACCTTGCTCGTGCAGCTCTGCAAAAAAAACAGGTTTCAGATAGAAATATTCAAGATTTAGAACCTATCTACTCCAATGCTAAAGCAACATCGGACAAAATGCGCCAGCAGCTCGACGCTCTGAAGGCAAAACTCGAAGAAGTGCGAAGCCGACAAAGCACATTGATTGCGCGCAGCCAAGCGGCCAAAGCTCAAAAGCAAATTGCACAAAGCTTCAGCGGAGTCGGCTCTGATGCTTTCAGTAAATTCGACAAATTCGAGGGTAAAATTGAAAAACTCGAGTCGGAAGCTGATGCATTCGAACAGTTAGCAGGGCAAGACACCAAATTAGAGGATGAATTCAAAATGCTCTCAGCTAATTCATCAGTCGATAGCGATTTGCTCGCTCTTAAAGCCAGCATGGGAATGCTTCCTCCAGCTTTACCGGATGATTCGCATGCCGCCCAAAAATAATAACAGACTTGATATAACTGTCATATAATTTGGAAAAAACATTCGATGGAAACACCCCAATATCTTATAAACTCAACAGCAGCGCGCGTAGCGGAAATTCTCGCCGAACACTATCCTGAACATTTGAACTTTGGAGACGGATCTTTTGCCATCTCTCACGGCTCGTCGCAAATTATCATTTTGACGCGTCCCTACACCGAAACTGAAACCGCTGTGGAATGTATTGCCAACGTGGTAACCGGCGGCAATATAACACCGGATTTAATGAAATATCTGCTGAGAAAAAACTCCGAATTACATTTCGGTGCTTTTGGTTTGCTTTTCGACGATACAATCATTTTCTCGCATACTATCACAGGCGCTCATCTTGATGACAATGAATTGCTAAACTCAATTGATTCCGTAGCTGTTATCACCGATCATTACGACGATGAAATTGTGTCAATAGCAGGCGGTAAACGCGCAATCGAAGCCAAAGATTTTGAATAGCTGAACAATATAACAACTATCTGAAAGCCCAACAAAGCTTCCAGATTTTTCACTGATTGCACTTTATTATTGATTTTTAATGCCGGTTATATGCAGCCGGCATTTATTTTTTGCATAAAGAGCGTCCTTAACAATATAAATATCAACTTATTTTGCGAAAAGTTATTTTAAGAAAGTGCCGTAAAATATAAACTTGTGTTACTTATCATCATGCAACAATGCGTCGAATTAAACTATTGCATATTAAACTTAAATCTGATTGATTGTTTGTTATCACTTCTCTTTTTCACGCTCGATAACCTCTCTAATCGGCTGTTTTACTTTCGACAATTCCACAATATCCACAAGTGCTCGGGCAAGAGATGTTATAGCGCTTTCCGGCGGCAAACGCTTGTTAAGAACTATTACTTTTTCTTGATGAACAAGACATGCACCGCCGCGAAATTTTCCTTTATCGCGTATGATTTTATAGCCGGCAGATTCAGCTAATACAATCAGATCATTAAGTATTGTGGATATTTTCATAAATGTTTATGTTAAAAATCAACAAACAATTATCGTTTCGCTACTTATCATATTCACTCGATAAATCAAGCATTTGAAATTGGCGACGAAGAGTTAGAAGCCCTGCTTCTGGCGCAGCCGGTTTTATGCCTAAATCTGTTTCTGCCTTTAGCGTAATTAAACCACCTCGCATAGGACGCCGCGCCTTTTGCCTTATATCTGCAGTTGTGCAGGCAGAAATGCACTCTGGATCATAATTATAAGTCATGGCAATCTTGCGCGCAAACTCATAACGATTAAGCCATTCTCCACCGCCTATATGGTATATTCCTTGTCGGTGCTTTTGAATAATTTTATACACTGCCAAACCTAAATCATCAGCCAAAGTCGGATTGGAATACTGATCGGTTACCACTTGAAAACTTTTGTTCTCTCGAAGTTTCGCCAAAACCCATTGCACAAAATCTGAATGACGATACGACGAGAAGCCATACACCACATTTGTGCGAATGATGCTGCAATTAATATTTGAAACTTTGCAAATATTCTCGCCGGCAAGCTTTGATTTTCCATAATAATTAACCGGATTGGGAGCATCGGTTTCCATGTATGGACCCTTATTTCCATCAAAAACATAATCAGTAGAAAAATGTATGAGTTGCGCATCAGTAATTTTGCAGATATGCAGCAAAAATTCCACCCATCGTACATTTATCTGCCATGTTTGCTCGCGATTCTCTTCGCAAAAATCAACATTTGTCAAAGCGGCGGTGTTGATGATAATATCGGGCAGTATTTTCAGAAATATTTCTTTGTTCTTTTTGCTGTCATCATATATGATCGGATAGAAAGACAAACGATCGTCATGTTTCACTTGTTTAGTGCCTGACGAAAACAATGTCAGTTTCCACGTTGTTTCTGCCTGCAAAATTCGAACTATTGCCTCGGCAGTTTTGCTGCGAGAGCCAATAATTGCAATATGCAAAGAGCTGTTATGTAGATAATCCTGCTTCATTCGTTATTGTGGTTTATTCTGTTCATTTACTAGTATTTGAGCAATGCTCCAATCAAAAGGAGTTGTAATTTTTATGTTTTTCTCTTCACCCGCGATGAAGGCAATAGGAAATCCCGCCGCTTCCGCCAATCCTGCATCGTCGGTGAAAAGCATCTTATCGGCAAGAGAATATGCTTTTAGCAATATTTCAGTGCGAAATCCCTGCGGCGTCTGCGCCAATCTTAACCTCGCCCTGTCGAGTGTCTTTTCTATACGTCCATTATTTGATGCTAATTTAACTGTTTCTTTCGGTGTCAATGTCGGTATGGCAGCTCCAAATTGAGAGGCGGCAGCAATAATATTTCGGACTAATTTAGACGTTGCAAAAGGACGCGCTGCATCATGTACCAATACTATATCTGCATTAGCAATTCCAGACGATAAAAGCGCTTTAGAAACAGAATCCTGACGCTCTGCACCGCCTATCACAATATCCTTTATTTTAACTGCATTATATTGCTTCGCCATTTCACGAAAGCGCTCCTCCCAATCGGCATGAACGGCAACGACAATAGCATCAACCTCATCAATATTTTCAAATACGCTCAAAGTGCGAATTATCGCAGGAATGCCTTCGAGCTCTTGATATTGTTTGGGAATATCAGACCCAAATCGCTTGCCCGAGCCGGCCGAGGGAATAATTACAGCAGTTTTCATAATAGCGCATTAAATAATGCTTGTTCCAAATGAATGCATTATAGATGAACTTTTAACATTTGGCAATGCTTTACAAGCATTCAACACAAACTCCTTCACGTCACTCGACGATAAATGAATAAGCAATTCTCAACTGTTTATTACATGATTATATGCAAGATAGTTATTTCTTTGCAGTCAATAGAAATGGATTAACTTTTCGCTCAGCTTCGTTTGATTATTCAAAACTCGCGGCTTCGAATAATTTGTAATGAAGATCAACCATACTTACAATAAACCTAAGCCGCAAGTATTTTTGGAACAATCGCTATTGCTGCAAACTTTTTTTTAGGCATATAAATTGCGAACTTTAATTTTCAATGTTAAATTTATTGATTATTAGAGGCAAATGCCATGTCGGATACAATTAAAAAACCTTCGGATTCAATCGTAACAATGACTCATTTAACGCTTCCCAACGATACAAATCAATTTGGCAACCTCATGGGCGGCAAGATTATGCATTGGGTCGACATAGCAGCCGCGCTTGTTGCAATGCGACATTCTGGGCGCGTATGTGTTACCGCTTCGGTTGATAGCATTAGCTTTCTCGAACCGATAAAGCTTGGTCATGTAGTGCGCATAATCGCCAGCATCAACCGCGCTTTCAACACTTCCATGGAAATTGGCGTGAAAGTTTTTCGTGAAGATCCGCTTAATGCAACAGAAGCGCATACTTCTTCCGCATACTTAACATTTGTTGCCATTGATCAATATGGCAAGCCGCTTCCTGCGCCGCCGGTGCAGCCGGAAACCGATGATGAAAAAAGAAGATATGAAGAAGCCGCCATTCGACGAGAACAGCGGCTTAAACAACGCGAAGCAATGGAGAAAATTCGCAATAAAAAACTATCAAAGTAAAGTTTGTCAAAGTTTTATTTTGTTGCCATATTCCGCATTTACATTCTAATTCTATACTGCAAACTCTATGATTGAAAGAGGGTTGTTTTTAATTTGCAAATTCCATAAAAGCGCTTTAATATCATTAGATTACATTTCTGAAATAATGTAAACAATGCTTTTTTCCGCATAATATAATTGAGCCCACTCTAAAAAGGTGTTTTATAAAAATGCAGACGAAAGATTCGCTGTTTTTCAAAAAAACATCTCTTCTAAGAGTTAAAAAAAGTCGCTTTTTTGCCGTTTTCTCTTATAAAATGAGTAAAAATGTACTTTTTCACCACGTTAACGTTGATTTGAAATATTACCCGACTTTTCGGAGTGGGCTCATAATTTAGAATATTTATCCTTGATAATATCTTATATAACATGTAATTTTCTGATATTTTCCAAAAATGGTTATCTTATTATTACAAGTTTCTCTCTTTGAATTTTTGTCGGTGTTTGCAATTCTATAATATATAAGCCGGCATCAAAATTTGATGTTGAAATCGGCGCAGTAAATTTGCCAATTTGCCCTGAAAGATTGCGCTCATACAACAGTTCTCCGGCAACGCTGTACAAGCGTAAAAACATGTTGCTTTGCTCTGAAGTATTGACTGTTATTTGGGCAGTTTC
>JBDHXA010000116.1:0-6546 GCA_039810485.1 Chlorobiota bacterium
GGCGAGCTGCTCTCTATTGTAGAGGATTAACTATGTTTCGACTTGAGTCCAGAACAGATTTCACACGATCTTTTGCGTATCGGTAAAAGCATCAGTCATGAGCGTATTTATCAATATATATGGTAGGACAAGAAAGCGTCAGGCACGCTTTACCAGCATCTTCGCCATGCGCACAAGAAATACCGAAAGCGAGGCCATGTCAAAGAGTTTAGCAATCATGAAACCATTGCGAAATCATTATCAGCCGAAACATATTTTTACCATCCATATCACTCTTGGGAGCGCGGAACAAACGAGAATGCCAATGGACTAATCAGACAGTATTTCCCTAAAAAGCGAGAGCTTCTATCAGTAGAAGATGATGAACTTTCAGAGGCAATGAGACGCATAGACAACCGTCCAAGAAAAATACTTGGATGGAAAAACTCCAATTCAAGTATTTACAGATAATTATAAATCTGTTGCACTTCAGTGTTGAATCCGCCACTCAGAATATTCGTTTGATTTAGTCAATATCCTCCCACTTTTTATTCTTGCGCCGAAAGAGGAAAGAAATAGGAACTCCTTCTAAATCATAATGTTTGCGCAAAGTTCTCTCAAGAAATCTTTTATATGAATCCGGAATATCCTCAGGATAGTTGCAGAAAAAGACAAACATAGGCGGCGCAGATTTTACTTGTGTAATATAGTTTATCCGCATGTCTCGCCCTCGCACCGATGGCGGCGGCGTTTGATTAATCTCTTCAAGTAATGCGTCATTAAGTTTTGATGTGGAAATTCTTTGCAAACGACGCAAATGAATTTGTTTTGCCATTTCTACGAGCTTAGTAATTCGTTGCTTAGTATGTGCCGAAATATATACTATAGGAATGTAATCGAATGTACGCAATTCTCCATGAATCTTTTTGGTAAATGCAGCGGCTGTATTTGTATCTTTTTCTACCAGATCCCACTTATTAATAGCTATAATCACTCCTTTACGAGCAGCTGCAGCATCGCCTATTATTCTCTTGTCTTGCATGTCTAGTCCACGCTCGGCATCAAGCACAATTATAGCAACATCGCAACGCTCTATGGCGCGGGCAGTGCGCATGATGCTGTACATTTCAATATTTTCATGCACATGGCTGCGGCGACGCAATCCGGCAGTGTCAATCAACAAAACTTCTTCGCCATAAAACTTCATAACACTGTCTATTGCATCGCGCGTTGTGCCGGGAATATCCGTTACTATGGAGCGATCTTTTCCGAGCAACGCATTCGTCAAGCTTGACTTTCCAACATTCGGCCGACCGATTAGCGCAATTTTTAATCGAGCGTCTTCAATATTATTTTCATTGTTTTGAAATATTGACGTAACATGATCGAGAAAATCGCCGGTATTACGCCCGTTCGAGGCAGCTATGGCATAGGGCTCTCCCAATCCAAGCTCGGAAAATTCATAAGCTTGCAGATCTTCTTTAACATTGTCGCATTTATTGACTACTAATGTTATTGGCTTATTGCTGCGTCGAAGTGTTGCGGCAATATCGCGATCTATCGGCGTAATTCCTTCTTTACCGTCGACTACAAAAATGATTGCATCTGATTCCTCAATAGCAATCATGGCTTGTTCGCGAATAGCACGCTCGAATATTCCTTCATTTTCGGGAAGCATTCCTCCTGTGTCAATCAAAACAAAAGATTTGCCGTTCCATTCTCCGTTTGCATAGATGCGATCGCGTGTAACGCCAGGCGTATTCTCTACTATGGCTTCCCGACGTTCTATAATTCGGTTAAAAAGCGTTGATTTGCCTACATTTGGTCTTCCAACAATAGCAATAACATTCATAAATTCTCTTCAATTATAACTTAAAGAATACTCCGCAGTTTCACTTATTGAATATAACGAAACAAATATCTATTTTTGAACGACGCTCAAACTAATACGTTAGTTTTTTATGAGCATGAATCGCCAAGAATGTTTGCTTCGTCATATTATTGCTTGTCGCTATAAGTCGCTAAAATTTTTATAGATGAGCCCACTCCGAAAAGGTATTTTATAATAATTGCAGACGAAAGATTCGCTGTTTTTCAAAAAAACATCTCTTCTAAGAGCTAAAAAAGTCACTTTTTTGCCGTTTTTCTCTTATAAAACGAGTAAAAACTGTACTTTTTCACCATGTTTTCTTTGATTTGAAATATATCCGACTTTTCGGAGTGGGCTCATATATGTATTTACATTGATTTTATGAATACTTTAGATTCTTAGTTTTAATTTATAATTATTGAGCCCACTCCGAAAAGGTGTTTTATAAAAATTGCAGACGAAAGAATCGCTATTTTTCAAAAAAATATCTCTTCTAAGAGCTAAAAAGACGCTTTTTTGCCGTTTATTTCTTATAAAATGAGTAAAAACTGTACTTTTTCACCATGTTTTCTTTGATTTGAAATATATCCGACTTTTCGGAGTGAGCTCATTATTGATAATTGCATTTTATCTTTTTTTAATCAACAAGATATTCACAATAAAGAGCTTCACTTTTACACTATTTTTACGGAGATTTCGATATTCACGTTTTTATCATGTCTTTGTTATTATTTGTTCTAAATAATCATATCAATATGCTCAAACACATTATATTCATCACATTTATTGCTACTTCATCAATAATATTTGCAAGAGTTCAATCACCGGTTCGCTTTGCAAAAGCAAGCCATATATTTTCTATGTCGCCGGCTTTAAAATCTGAAAATACTTTAAGTATCGACTCGAAGTTTAATCGTGTCATATCATTTAAGCCCGAATCGGCTGCTTCAATATTTTTCACGCCTGAAAAAGCTCTTGTCATTAGTGGGTTCCCAGTCGGAGTTCAATCATTCGGCGACGTTCAATTGCAAAGAGTTGAGCAAATATCCGACGCTCAAACTTTATGGTATTTTAACAATGAAGTTAGAACCTCGCCTCAAGCTATTATGTACTCGGGCTTCATACAGGGAGAAAGTGGCTCAAAAGTAAAGTTGTGTATGGTTAATGATCGAATTTATGGACTTGTGTCGCATAGTAATGGCGAAACAATGGCAATCGGACCTAGCAACAACTATGACAAATCTTCCGGCGAGCATATTCTTGCCTCGAATGCCGATCCGCGCATGTCTACTTTAGGAGCTAATTTTCATTGTGATGCAGATAATTTTTTCATACCGGATGCAAATGTCGATCAAAAACCATTTGCCATACCAACAGCATCAAATCTGCTGGAAGTCGAGGTGGGAGTTGAAGTTGATGCGCCAGTATTTAAACGATTCCTAGCTCAGAGCGGTAATGATGAAAATAAAGCTTATGAAGCAACGCAAGCATACATTTACGCGCTATTTGCCATGGCAAGCTCGCTTTACGAAGATGAAATAAATGTAATGTTAACTCTCCCTTTTGTAAAGATGTGGAAGGACTATAACGAGAGTGGATATCCGGGATATAATCAATACGGGGGCGATGTTGGCCAAATACTCGACGACGCTTCCACAAAATGGTCGAGAGTTCCTTATAGTTCAGGAGCATATAAACGCGATATACTGCATGTTTGTACTGCTGGAGCAACAGGTATGGCAGGAGGCGTAGCTTATACTGGTAGTATGGGATATTCAGGAGCAATCTGCCTTCAGGATTTGGGGTATGGCGTCAGTAGCTTATACGTCAATGCTCAATTGCCGGTTATTGCCTATATTTGGGACGTTATGGTCGTTACCCATGAAATGGGACATAATTTCAGGTCGCCTCATACTCATAATTGTCAAGGAAATGTTTGGCCGAATAATCAGCCGCTCGATACATGCGTAACTCGCCCATCTGTAGGCGACGCATGTTTCAAATCGCCTGTAAGTCCGCGACTACCTTGGAACAAAGGCACAATCATGAGCTATTGTCATTTGCTAAACGAAAATAATGGCTCGGTTTTAGAATTTCGTCCAATTACCGCTGCTGTCATACGCAACGGCGCTGAGCGTGCCGTTCAACGAGGATGTGTAAGCGAACCGGCTAAACCGATCGTTAAGTTACAATATCCGCTTGGCAGGAACCTAATCGAAGGTGGAAAATACGACACGATTCGCTGGACATCGGCAAAAGTAAACACTGTTAGAGTTGAATATTCCGATGATAATGGTGAGAAGTGGAAGCAAATCGGAAGCAATATTGCTGCCGGAGTTCGTCGTATTCCTTGGCTTGTGCCGATGACTGCATCAAAGAAATTTTTAATTCGGGTATTTGATGTTACTAATGTAGCTGTTGGCGATAGCAGTTGGGTGAACTTTTCAGTTGCAGCACCTTCAGTAGAGTTGCAATATCCCGTTGGAGGCGAACGCATCGGCCAGCAGGAAACGCCAACAATTCTATGGACCTCTCAATTAATTAACGGCGTAAAAATAGAATTTTCTTCCGATGGCGGCGTTAATTGGACTATTATTTCATCATCTGTGACCGGTAATGCTTTTACGTGGGATGTCCCTGATATAACTACTTCAAAAGCAATGATTCGTGTTACTGCGCTTTCAGACGGCTCTTTGATTTCACAAAGCGGTACTTTTTCTATTGGAAAAGAGATGTTACGCATTACAAATTCTCAAGCGCTTATCGGTTTATGTCGCAACAAAACAGGAAAACTTGAATGGATGTCCGATTTCATTTCTCCTTCTGCGCGAGTGCATATTGCAATTACCACCAATGGCGGATCCACATGGACGCGACTTACAAATGCGCTTGGCAAAGGAGCAGCTGATAATTCTTTCGAGAATTGGAATGTTCCCGATATCATTTCTGACAATGTCAAAATACGAATCTATCACCGCGACAACCCGCTAATTGCCGATACAGTAAATGCCACTATCATAGAATGCTCTGCGAACGCCGTTAAAGAAAATACTTTCGACAGCAGAATATCTTCGATTGCAATAATGCCAAATCCTGCTCAAAATACTATTTCAATGCGCGTTAATTTGTTGAAAGAGCTAGCTCATGCAGAGATTTTCATCACTGATATGGCAGGAAGGAAAATACAGTTTTTAGAAAATATTGACAATGCCCCTGTCGGTGAAGCCGCATACAGTTTTAATGTCTCTAAAATTGCAAATGGCAGTTATTTTCTTACCCTACAATCAAAGGAGCAAAAAATATCAGCACCATTTGAAATCGTTCGCTAAATATATATGACTAAATATTTTCGAGGCGAATATCCGATAAATATTCGCCTATTTTTTTCTATTATTTTAGTGTTCAGCACTTTAAATTTATTGTAATTATCTCAGCCGAATTTGATTTTGAATAATGCAATAGTAAAGTCGATTTATGATTAGGAATGTCGTTTATATAATTTGCTTCCAAGATAATCTGTAAATAAAACGCTAATTTTGCTTACTAATAACTCTTACAATACTTTTTCATCAGCATAATTATGACGTCAATACGAGGTCCAATTTCGCAATTTATCGAACGCAATTTCTTACATTTTAACGCAGCCGCTTTAATGGATGCCGCAAATGGTTATGAACATCATCTTGACAAAAATGGCAAAATGATGATAACGCTTGCCGGAGCTATGAGCACAGCCGAACTCGGCATTTCTCTTGCCGAAATGATTCGGCAAGGCAAAGTCGATATTATCTCTTGCACCGGAGCCAATCTTGAAGAAGACATAATGAATCTTGTGGCGCATTCTCACTATAAGCGAGCGCCGCATTATCGCGATCTTTCACCGCAGGACGAGTGGGATTTGCTCGAGCATCATTTCAATCGTGTAACTGACACGTGCATACCCGAGGAAGAGGCATTTCGCCGCATTCAAAAGCATATTTTTAGACAATGGAGTGATGCCCAGTCAAAAGGTGAACGCTATTTCCCACACGAATACATGTATAAGATGCTCCTATCGGGCGATTTAGAGCAATACTACGAAGTTGACCCCAAAGACTCGTGGATGCTTGCTGCAGCAGAGCGCAATATGCCGATTATCGTGCCGGGCTGGGAAGATTCCACAATGGGAAATATTTTTGCTTCATACTGCATAAAAGGCGAATTGCAGCCTAGCACGATGAAATCCGGCATTGAATATATGACTTGGCTGGCTAAATGGTATGTTGAAACCGTCAAAACAACGCCAGCCGGCATTGGTTTTTTCCAAATTGGCGGAGGAATTGCCGGCGATTTTCCAATTTGCGTTGTGCCTATGCTCTATCAGGACTTAGAAATGGAAGATGTGCCATTTTGGGCTTACTTCTGCCAAATTTCCGACTCTACAACAAGCTACGGCTCATACTCAGGAGCAGTGCCAAATGAAAAAATTACTTGGGGAAAATTAGGAATTGAAACGCCTAAATTTATAGTGGAATCAGACGCCACAATAGTTGCTCCACTAATTTTCGCTTGGATTCTTAGACAATAATAATCTCCTGCAATTATAATGTCATTGCAATTCCAACATTTACCAATAATAATTGAGCCCACTCCGAAAAGTCGGATAAAAACCATAGATATTCAGCCGTTAAATTTCAATATCACATTTGTTTTCAAAC
>JBDHXA010000117.1:0-6339 GCA_039810485.1 Chlorobiota bacterium
ATATATATGCGAATTTTATTATCTTTATTTTAACTTCCTTCAATAAAATAAACCCCTTTTAAGAGGGGGCTCATAAAATACTTTTTCGGAGTGGGCTCATAATATCTATTTCAAATTAGCATTTTGCTCATGAATGTACGAGACAATCACTTATGAATGCTCTGCTATTATCGCTCGGCATAATTCCGCCACATCTGCCCATTGCTTAGGCAAAAGCTTCTCGCCAAGCTCTGCTAACATATCTCTGAACAGCACATCGAGACGTTCAAGTGCTTCAACTCCTGATGTTGTTATCGCCGACATTACAACACGGCGGTCGCTCTCCAAGCGCTCACGTTTGATTAAACCGAGCCGAGAAAGTCCGTCAAGCTGTCTTGTAATATCTGCTTTTTTGTCAACTACTTGGCGCAATATTTCAGCATTGTTGCAGCCCGGTTGCTCATTGCGTTTCAATATGCGCAAAATAGTATATTGCCCGCCGGTTATGCCAAGCGGAGCAACAACTTGGTCTACTATGTCGCGCAAATACACCGATGCTTCGTTAATTGCAAGAATGGCACTTAGAGCCGGAGAAAAATGAGTTTCACTCCCGTGTTGTTTTTCAGGCATAAATAATTTATTATGTTAAGATATGATATTTGTTTTTACAAATTCCGTTAAAACAAGTAACTTTGCATTAAGTTTGCAATACAAATATACAAGAATGTAAAAAACACGGCGATTTTAGCAGTGTCTCATTTATAGGGCTATCAGAAGCAATATAATCTGCGATAAAATTAGCTTATATGATTGCCGGCAGCATGAAATATTTTCTTACTTTTCTCACAATTCATTATGAATCTACGCCTTGCAGTTTATTATTTAGTTTTTATCTCAGGATTTTACATAGCTTTCGGTCAAGCAAAACTACTGCCTGAGTCCGCCATTATTCCGCAAGAGACGCATCTGAAAAATATTCGTCAGCTTACTTTCGAGGGTGAAAATGCCGAAGCATATCTCTCATTTGACAATACAAAGCTGATCTTTCAATCGCATAACAGCGAAAACGATTGTGACCAAATTTACACAATGACCTTGGATGGTCGCGAAAAAACTTTGGTTTCAACCGGCAAAGGGCGAACTACCTGCTCGTATTTTATGCCCGACGACAAGCATATTCTCTATGCTTCCACGCATGAAACCGCTGCCGAATGTCCGCCGCCGGCCGATATGTCGCAGGGCTATGTATGGATGCTCTATCCGAGTTTCGACATTTTTACCGCAACAACCGACGGCAAGAATCTGCAGCATATAGTAAAGCATGATGGCTACGACGCCGAAGCCACAGTATCGCCAAAAGGCGATAAAATTATCTTTACTTCAACTCGCAGCGGCGACATAGAGCTGTACACTTGCAACCTCGACGGCAGCGATATTCGACAAGTTTCAAATCTTCCGGGGTACGACGGCGGTGCTTTTTTCAGCTTCGACGGAAAAAAAATTGTCTACCGCGCATCAAGGCCGCAAGGAAAGGAATTGGAAGAATATCGTGAATTGCTTGCAAAGAATATGATACGTCCGCGAAATTTGGAAATTTACGTGGCTGATGCCGACGGTTCCAACCCAATACAACTAACCAAAAACGGCAAGGCAAACTTTGCTCCTTTCTTTCATCCAGACGGAAAGCGTGTTATTTTCTCATCGAACATGGATGATCCGAAAGGCAGAAATTTTGACTTGTACATGATAAATACAGATGGAAGCGGATTAAAGCGCATTACATATTTCGAAGGATTTGATGGTTTCCCAATGTTTACTCGCGATGGCAAAACTTTGGTTTTTTGCTCAAACCGACATAATGCAAAGCCAGGCGACACCAATGTTTTCGTTGCCGATTGGAATGAATAATATTTTTTATCTTGGTTTATTTTCTATTACATAAGGGAATATATGAAATTCGTAACTTGTTGTATTATAGCTGCTTATGTAGCAGTATTTTCAGCATTTGCCGGAGAAACAGTGATACTGGGACCCGGTTATGCAAACGATGTGTTCTATCACTTGGAAGGACGCGCAAAATCCGGCGAGGCTCCTAATGCAAATTGGGACATTGCTTTTGAAACTACCGGCTTTACCGGCTCAATTCTCGTAAGCGGCGGCAATGCCGTCAATGGTGCCATAGGCGCTACGCTGTGGTCAACCGACCTGAAAGGCATTGATGGCTTTGCCGGCGGCATTGACACCACGGCTCTTTTTGCAACACCATCATGGAATAATTCACATGAAACATGGCATAAAGGCGCTTTCAATATGGATAAAAATGCTGCGGCTGGCGATTTTGGCTGGGGCATCTATAATCCTGCTACTCATGAAATTACCGGAACTGCCGTTTTCGTCATCAAACTGCCGAGCGGTGCGGTTCGCAAGATATTTATGGATGGGCTTAACGGCGATGACTTTACATTTCGCCATGCAAATATTGACGGTTCGGATCTGCAGGTAAAGACATTCAAAAGAAGCGATTATGCTAAAAAGAATTTCGTGTATTTCTCGTTCCAAACCGGACAATTTATAGACCGCGAGCCTGAAAGCGCCGAATGGAATCTCGTTTTTGGCAAATATCTGACTATTCTTACTGATCAGGGAAATGCTCCGTATTCAGTTACAGGCGTAAGAACAAACAATGATGTGAAAGTTGCCAAATACAAAGGTGATAATCCGGCGGGCGCAACTTCAGACGGTCTTACATTTGCCGAAAATATGACCGGAATAGGTCACGACTGGAAAAGTTTCTCAGGAACTGCCTATATAGTAGCCGATGATGTCGCATATTTTGTGCAAATTCCAAACGGAGCAATTTTCAAAATTATATTCACCAGCTTTAGCGGTTCATCAACAGGAAATATCGGATTTACCATTGACGATGCCTCAACATCTGTTCAAGAGCAATCATCCAAAAACGCGCTTGCTGTATTTCCGAATCCGGCTTCCGGCGTTGCAACTATTGCTTTCAATACGCTTTTGAGCGGAGATCTGACTTTGACCGATGCCTTAGGACAAGTAGTGCGAACTGAACACATAACAAACGGCTTTCATGCGCTCGATCTGACAGGACTTTCGCAAGGGTCGTATATTATAGCCTTAACTTCTGGGACAACACGGCTCGCACGCCCGCTTATCGTGCGGTAATATCATAGCGTTGCAAGACATCTCATTTAAGCACAGAAGCCCGGCGACAATGCGACGGGCTTCTGTGCTTTTAAGAAAAACCGAAATGTTTGATTTCTAAATTTTAGATGTTTTTTCCTAATGTAACAGAGCTTATTCGTCTGTATTCTTTTTCTCGAATCGCTGATTTGTATTTTGTAATTTTGCGACATGACAGCCGACGAACAAAGCCAAGAGCCCGACTTTCGACTTATCCTTGCCGATAAAGTTGCCAACCTGCCTACAAAGCCCGGAGTTTACCAATATTATAATCGTGAAGGTACTGTTATTTACGTTGGAAAAGCAAAAAATCTGCGCTCTCGAGTACGCTCATATTTCCAGCAAGGCCGGCCTGTAGATGCAAAAACTAAGGTTCTTATTTCCAAAATATTCGACATACAGATAATCGTTACCGATTCGGAAGTTGAAGCGCTTATTTTGGAGAATAACCTTATCAAACAGTTTCAGCCGCGCTACAACATATTGCTGAAAGACGATAAGACCTATCCGTTTATCCGAATTACCAGCGAGGAATTTCCGAAAGTATATTCAACGCGCAACGTGGTGCGCGACGGCAGCCGCTATTTTGGCCCTTATACCGACGGAAAATACCTGCATTACCTGCTTAGAACTATTTACACTATTTTTCCGGTTAGAAGCTGTGATTTGCCATTGACTGAACAGAATATAGCTACAGGAAAATTCAAAGTATGCTTAGATTATCATATTAAAAAATGCGAAGGTCCCTGCGAGGGGTATATCAGCCGTGAAAAGTATAATTCCTATATTGAACAATGCGCCAAACTACTCAGCGGACGCACTAAAGACGTAGAGAACATGCTTGAATCAGACATGTCGCGCTGCGCCGAGCAATTGAAATTTGAAGAGGCGGCAATAATTCGCAATCGCTTAACAGCTCTTCGCGAATATTCAGCCAAACAAAAAATTCTTACTACCGACAATATTGACCGCGATGTAATTGCTCTTGCACAAGAAGACAGCGACGCCTGCGCCGTGGTTTTTAATGTGCGCGACGGAAAAATGATAGGGAAAAGACATTTTTATCTTAAAATTGCACTTGAATCTGATATAAAAGAGTTAATGCAGCGCGTCATCGAAACATATTATCTAGACAATGATCATATACCAGAAGAAATAATTATTTCGCATGAAGCGGTAAATGCCGCTACTTTGCGCGAATGGCTACGGCGTCTGAGAAATGGAGCCGTAGAATTAGAATGTCCTAAAATCGGAGATAAGAAGAAATTGATTGCAATGGCTGTTACCAATGCCGAATTTCAATTGCGCGAACTTGCCATAGCGCGAGCACGACGCGAACATGCTCTTCCGCGCGGGGTTCTGTCTCTCGAGCGCGATTTGCATATTAACCGACCACCGCGGCGCATCGAGTGCTTCGACAATTCACACCTTCAAGGCGCCGACTATGTTTCTTCTATGGTTGTATTCAGCGACGGGCGCCCAGCCAAAAACGAATATAGAAAATTTAAGATAAAGTCATTTGAAGGAAATGACGATTTTGCTGCAATGCGCGAAGTTGTCCGCCGCCGCTATGCTCGCGTTCTGGAAGAAAAAGCGCCTTTGCCTGATTTAATTATTATTGACGGCGGCAAAGGGCAGCTCTCGGCCGCTATGGAAGTTCTCGAGGAATTGGATATTGCTAAGAAAACAACTGTCATCGGACTTGCTAAGCGTCTTGAAGAAGTGTTTGTGCCGCATGAATCCGATGCAATTTCTTTGCCGCGAACTTCCACTAGCTTGCGCTTGCTTCAGGCAATTCGCGACGAAGCGCATCGTTTTGCCATCACATATCATCGTCAGCTCCGCGACAAACGCACCTTTCAAACCGAACTGACAGACATTACGGGAATTGGCGAAAAAACTGCTCAAAAGCTGCTCATTGCCTTTGGCTCGGTAGAGGGCTTGCGCAGGGCAGCGCAAAAGGATATTCAGAAATGCGCGGGGAAAAAAGTTGCACTCTTGCTGAACAACTATTTTCATGGCAATGCACAGAAAGACGAGCAAGCCATATTAAGCTCTGACTGACAACAACTTACAAATAGATTTTATGCGATCTGCGGCTATTGACATAGGAACAAACACAATTTTGATGATAATCGGCGAACTATTGCCCAACGGCACAGTAAAAATAGTGCGCGACGAACATTCTATAGCGCGATTAGGCGCCGGCGTTGATTCTACGCGAATGATAAGCCGAGAAGGAATTGAACGAGCCGTAGCAATACTGAAAAATTATAGGAATATATGCGGCGAAATGGAAGTGCAAGCTATTAGAGCCGTTGGCACAAGCGCCTTGCGCGATGCCTCTAATCGCGGTGATGTATGCGAAGCACTTGCAGACGCCATCGGACAGCCAATATATGTCATAAACGGCGGCCTCGAAGCGCGGCTCTCCTTTTCCGGCGCAACTGACGGCAGCGGCAAACCAGCTATGGTTATTGACATAGGAGGAGGCAGCACAGAAATTACAGCCGGATGCAACAACAGAATTGAATTCAACACAAGCATCAATATTGGCGCAGTGCGTCTGACAGAACGCTTTTTTCCAGAGCTTCCAGCAAGCCCAGCCAACATTGACTTATGTTTCAAATTTATTCTGAAAAAACTGCCTAAAGAAATACCGCATTATCCGATGGCAGTCGTAGCCGGCACTCCTGCAACTCTTGCTTCGATTCTTCTAGGCGGATTTTCTGCAAAAGACGTTCATGGCTTTCGGCTTACAAGCGAAGCCGTTGCATCGCTAGCGCAACGGCTGCTATGCCTTCCGATTGATGAAATAGTAAAAATTCCGGGTGTTCATGCGCAGCGTGCCGATATTTTGCCGACGGGAGCATTGATATTGAAAGCCGTTTTAGAATTATATAAATACGATTTCTGTACAGTAAATTTGTACGGTCTCCGCTATGGCGTTCTGAAAGATATGCTGAAAAAGTAATGCCGGCGTCTCGACGATCGGCTGATATTGAGCGAAGTCGAAAAATGGGCGTCTCGGCTCCGCTCGACGACCAGTTTTTTTCGCGGGCGCTGAGCGTCTTTTTTCGCGGTCGTCGAGCGTTCTTATTCGCGGTCGTCGAGCGTTCTTATTCGCGGTCGTCGAGCGTTCTTATTCGCGGT
>JBDHXA010000118.1:0-6164 GCA_039810485.1 Chlorobiota bacterium
ATACTTGGATGGAAAACTCCAATTCAAGTATTTACTGATAATTACAAATGTGTTGCACTTCAGTGTTGAATCCGCCCAAAATTACCGATAAGTCAAGATAGAATTAGAATGATTTGACCCTAATAGTAAAAGAGATCTATTGAAAATTTTAAGCAGACGCTAAAGTTTTTGAAAAAACGGTCGAAAATTCTTTTTGGATACATAGAAGTATGGCAGGAAGCCCAAAATTATATTTTTTACACGGAGGTTAGGACCATGCCAGCATCAATCTCAAACGGCGCGAGAATCAGAACAAACACTCCTGCCGAGAATGCTTACTCATCGCTACAAGCATCAAGTCAAATTATTGCGCGTAGCCAACTTCGCCTTTCAACAGGCAAACGTATAAACTCTGCCGCAGATGACGTGGCAGGATATATCACATCTCGTGCTTTAGCAGCACGTAATGGATCTTTACGTGCAGCTCTTAACGCTGTTGGCGATGCATCAAACGTCACCAATATTGCACAAGACGGTTTAGACAATATCAACAATTTGATTACTCAAATTAAAGATGCCGCTTCTACTGCTTCATCTGGCGCATTAGGAACGGATGAAAAGATTGCACTTGCAAAATCTGCATTCCGTTTGGCTAATCAAATTCAAACTGTAGTAGATTCTACAGTTTTTGGCGGGCAGCAATTATTAAGCGGCAGTTTTACAGCTGATTTTGTTATCGGTTATAATGCAGCGAACTCGTTATTAACTTTGCAGGTTGGTCTTGACACCGGTTCGAGTGCATCTAATTTTAATGTAGACGGCAATTTCTTTCTTGACACGACAGGCGGTAATTTTGCAGGCATAACAGGACTCAATCTGCAAAGCTTAAATTCTGTCAGCAGCAATGATCTTGGCATTTTCAGCGCAGGTAACATCGTTAGCACACTAACTAGTTTGTCGAGCGCATTGAATAATGTCAATAAAGTGGCGTCTTATCTTGGCGGTTTGACTAATCGCTTGTCAAGTCAAGAGGAAGCATTAAAATCACAAATTACTAATTACAATGCAGCAATTTCCAGAATTGAAGACGCTGATGTTGCAAATGAACAATTGAATCTTATTAAAGCGCAATTCTTGCAGCAAACATCAGTTATTTCTTTAGCGCAGGCAAATCAAAATCCGCAAACATTCCTGCAGTTGCTACGATAAGCAAGAGTAGATGAAATTTCTTAGTTGTGAGAATATATTACGAAAGGAAGGCGGATATATCTGTCTTCCTTTTGTATGTCTTTACGGCAAATTGGAAGTCATGCTTCTATATGAGTAAGTTCATAAAAAACAGCACAATACTTATCGGCAAGGATGCTGCAATAATTTATTATACTATATTTACAAACGTTCAACCAAAGAACATACGTCAATATACTTTTTGAGGGATCAACATATATGCCTACAGCAGTTCAAACATTAGCTGCAAGAAAAATGTATGGCGGCGATTCGCCCGCCTATATGGAGCAAGAAGTATTTTCTTGGAGCCGCGAAAAAATAATTTTGAAATCTTATGACTTGTTTATAGTTAGCGGCAAACGCAACGACTCGGTAAAAATGGGCAGGATTCTAACTGAGTTAATAAACGCTTTAAATTTTGAATATGACGAGCCGGCAATGCGCCTATACCGACTGTATGAATATTGTCAAACTTGCATCAGTCAAGGAAGAATATCAGAGGCAATAGATATTGTACAAAATTTGCGAACAACATGGGCACAAGCATTTAACATAGAATAATCAGCAAGAGCTAGTTATGCTATGCTAATAATATGATAAATAAAAGGAATACTACAATGGCGGATATACTTGGCACAACACTTTCTGTCGGAAATGGCTTATCTCAAACAGGTCAGTCGAATACTGATTTACTGCTAGCAGCTTTCCGCAAAACCAAGCAGGCAGATCTTGACACAATAAAAAGCAAAACGAACTCACTTGAATCGCGACAGGTATTTTTTAATCAACTAAATACAAAACTTCAAACATTGCAAGGAAGCGTTAATGATTTGTTGCAAACAAGTTCAAACTCAAAGTTTACTAGTTTTAAATCTGCCTCTTCCGACTCGACTATACTTAGCGTTACAAACACTTCCGATGCTTCTCCAAGCAATATTTCCGTAAAAGTTGACCGCCTTGCAACAAATGATACCCTTATAGCTCAACAAAATACATTGACTTCTGCTTATGCGTATGCCGGACAAACAAAGACAATTGAGATAAACGGCGCAAGCGTAGATGTAACTTTTGCGGCAGACGATACGAATGAATCTGCGTTTAAACGCATTGCAACTGCGCTTAATAATACTCCGGATGCAAAAGTGAGCGTTGCATTAGTAAAAGACACTACTCTCACCGGAAGATTGACATTTTCTGCTAAAAATACTGGAAACAGCAATCAGATTACTTTTTCGGATGGTGATGTATTGATAGATATGGGTATTACAGATGCAGCTTTGAATCAGAATACTCATGCACGAACAGTTTCTTCCGGTATAAATGCCGGCTATAAGACGACCGATTATGACACTTTAAATGCAAAATTAACAGTTAATGGCGTAGAAGTCGTGCGCGATTCTAATTCGCCGTCAGACATTCTTCCCGGAATTACATTTTCGTTTTTAAAAGCGCAAAATATAACCGATCAACCGATTACAGTAACTGTCGGCTCTGATGCAGACGGCGTAGCTGATAAAGTTATAACGCCATTATTGTCGGCATATAATGATGTCCTAAAGTTTCTGAATGACAATGTCTCTCAAGTGCGTGGTGATTCCGCATTGCGTTCATTACAAAGCTCCTTACGCGGACTGTTCGGACAAGAAATTACATCGGTTGATTCTGGCAATCCAAGATTCCTTGCAGATGCGGGAATTACTATTGCAAGCAATGGTTTGCTGTCAGTTACAAAAAAGGATACTCTTAATTCATTGTTGCAAAGCGACCCAAAAAAAGTTGCAGATTTATTTATTTCGACCGATGGATTTGCCGCAAAAATAATGAATGCAGTTTCTGGTTTAACAGGAAGTGATGGCACAATTGCTTCACGCACCGAGTTGCTTCGCACACAAATCACAACGCTTAATAAACGAAGCAAAGATGTGCAGCAGCGCATTGATACTCAAGCAGATAGTTTGCGTAAAGAATATCAAAAACTTCAAAAACTTTATCTTGATGCTCAGAATCAAACCGCATTACTTCATGGGTTTGTTTAATAAATATTAGAACTCAATTGACTATTTGAGGCATAACCATGACTATAACACCGCTTCAAGGAGCAACACAATTAACTGTTATTCAAATTGGCGATGCGCGAGCAGAGAATAATCGTCAGCAACAAACTGATGACAAATTACATTCGTCTACAAATATAAATAATATCTCTGCACCGGGCTTGCAAGACAATAATAGTTCAGATTTCGCATCTGGAAACTCGTCTGTTAGAAATGCAAAACAAAATGAGAAAAATGTAGATTTTTCATCGCTTTCCCAGATGCTCAAGGATTCATTGCAACTGTCAAACGTGCTTTTTGAATTTTCAATGGACTCGCAATCGCAATCCATGATTCTGCGCATCGTTGATTCTAACACAAAAGAAGTATTGCAGCAATTGCCGTCTGATCTAGCGCTTAAAATTTCAAGATTAATTGCGGGCTCCATTGAACACGGGCAGGTTACTGATGCTAGAGTATGAGAATGAGCTCGTTGATCTTGTCGTTTCTATTGAAAAATTGACAGATAAGATTATTGCTGTCTTTAAAGAGAAAATACGGCTGACTGACACGGAGCTTAATTCTGTAAGCGAACTCTATGAATCACGCGGAAAACTGATCAACGAATTACATAATCGCGCTTTTCATAAAAAGAATAGAGTTAATTGGACGAATAACACGCTGTTTCGCGCATCAATGGACTGTATATTGCATAAGAACAATGAGTTAAACGTTCTTATAGAGCAATCTAACACAAGTGCCTTGCAGCGTTTGAGAGATTTTTCAAAAAGCCAGGCGTTAATAGCATATACAAAACAGCAATAAGGGAAAATAATATGCCACTATCATCTATCAACAAAGTACAACGCTCTGCAAGCTCTGAGTACACAAAGAACGCACGATCTGCAAACGTCAGCAATACTTCAAACGACGAAGATCGTCAACGTAGCGACCGCATCGAGATTTCTGATGCTGCCCGACGACTTCAAGAATCAGACAACGATACAGATCGTCTTGAGAATGTGCGAAAACGCATTAACTCCGGCTTTTATGCTCGACCTGACATTACAAGACAGGCAGCGACGAAACTATCTAAAGATGTTGAGAATCATTAAAAAAGTCCTGACTAAAGCAGGTTGTATGAAATTCCTTGCAATTGTTTGCAAATAATTATCTAAATTGCTTCGCGCATCTCTAAAATTAGTTGCGCGATTGTTATTTTGAGTGATAATATTAAGCTTTTTGAGGAGAAATTTATGACTCGTTCGCTCAACAAAGTGATGTTGATCGGCAATGTGGGAGCCGACCCTGAAATTAATCATACGCCAAGCGGAATACCAGTTGCTACATTTCGTATTGCCACCACAGAATCATGGAAAGATCGCGAAGGCGCAACACAAGAGCGCACTGATTGGCATTCCATTGTAGCATGGAGATGGCTTGCCGAAGTTACGCAAAAAATTGTGCATAGAGGCACTCGAATTTTTATCGAAGGGCGGCTTCAAAATCGTACTTTTGAAGATCGGGATGGAAATAAGCGAACAATTACAGAAATCGTTGCTGATAATATACTCGTCCTCGATGGGCGGCAAAATCAGCACCGCGACACTGCGCACGATGAGTCGCATCACGTTATTCAAAACGAAGATATTTCGCCTGCAAGCCCGTCCGAAGATATTCCATTTTGACAAGCAAGCGGCATAGATCTACAGCAAAAATGTATTTTCGCAGGCCCTTGACTAATGGCTTTTTTATTTTATGATTTATACAGGATTTTGATACGCATGAAAGAACAGCGATCTACCGATTTAAGAGTCGGCATTGTTTCGTTTTTTGGCATAATATTATTTATTATCGGAATTTCACTAGGCAAAGGATTAAATTTTGGAGTAAGACAAAATCAGATTCTTTTTCGTTTTCCATCATCAGGCGGCCTCGAAACGGGATCTCCTATATTTATAAACGGCGTCAAACGCGGAAGCGTAATAGGCGTTGCTAATAATCAGCGTTCAGTGCTCGTTACTGCTTCTATCGGTGATATTTCTGATATTTATTCCGACGCTTCTGCTAAAATTTCTATGTTAGAAATAACGGGAGGACGCAAAATTGATCTTTATCCGGGCGCTTCATCTAAAAGCATTGACATTAATAAAGAAATACCCGGAGCAATTGCTGCCGATGCAACAGAATTAATTGGAATGTTCGGAGATGTAGGCACAGATGCGCGCATTCTTATAAAGCGATTAGATACAATTACTGCATCTATTACCACCATTCTGGCTGATTCAAACACTATTTCCCACGCCAAACATGCCATCGGTCAAACCGATACGCTTGTTACATCTCTTAATCTTTTAATTACACAGAACAAAGATAATCTGCGCTCTGCCGTATCTACAATGAATTCATTGGCAAGCGAATTGCGTCAAGCAGTGAATACAAACGAACCCAAAGTGCGAAAACTAATAGGTCAGCTCGACTCTGCCGCTTCTTCAGCAAATACGCTTATCACCAAAATAGATCTTACGGCAACTGATGCTCGCGAGCTTATTAATGATGCTCGCATCATCACACAAGAAATACGTACAGGAAAAGGAATTGTCTCGAGAGTTATTTATGATCCGAAATTAAGCACTCAATTAGATTCTACAGTCAATAAATTATCGCGATTTCTTGATTTTGTCGAAACTAACGGCGTAAATGTAAATCTGCGCCTCGGTACACGCCCATAATAATCAGGTGCTTATGTTTCTCGCCGAGCAAGAATATATGCAGCGCCTTATGTATATGATTTTTGCATCATTATTCAACAATCATTAAATTTTCTGACAACTTTGCAAATTTATTACTTTTATAAATTACAAAGAGCTTACGTTCGCCTAAGAGCGAGTGAAATGATAAATATATTCAGATAAATAATGACTT
>JBDHXA010000119.1:0-5480 GCA_039810485.1 Chlorobiota bacterium
TCGCTTCCGATATTTCTTTCGCGCATGGCGAAGATGCTGGTAAAGCGTGCCTGACGCTTTCTTGTCCTACCATATATGTTGATAAATACGCTCATGACTGATGAGCTTGCCGATGCGCAAAAGATCGTGTGAAATCTGTTCCGGACTCAAGTCGAAACATAGAAGCTTCTCTACAATAGAGAGCAGCTCACCTTTGAATTTGAGGGCTTTGCCTTGTCGCCTGTTGCGCTCTTGATATTTAGATTGCGCTTGCTTATGCCTGTATCCTTCTTTCGCCATTATTGCGGCGCAATTCACGACTGAGATTAGAAGCAGAAACGCCAATATTTGATGCAATGCTTCGCAATGAAGCTTTATTTCTATGCATGATTTCAATTTCGTATCTTTGCTCTTGGGTTAGGTGTTTATAGGCGCTGTCCATATTGTGCTCCGATTGTGATAAACTTGTCGCTGGGTTGTTGCACTTTGACACTTAACCCAACTCTTTATTTATTTTATCCGCTGCACTTCACTGTTGGATCTGCGTTAAAATAAGTTGTTCTTTTAATAGAAATTGCCCAAATGTCCGGGCTTTATTGTTGATTGCCATACTGAGTGATTGCAATAGCCCTGTTCGATGCTGCTGCCTGCCGCAGAGCAATCACAGCCAACGATTGCGCCTGTTTGGGCAAAGTGAAAGCTGCAAGAAATGCAATTATGTCCGGCGCAGGCATGTTTCACTTCGGTTACCGCAATGCCGAGCACCCACGAATCATCCCCAGCCTTGTATTCCAACTGTATTGCCATAATGCGCGGCTCATTATTATTGCTTCCCTTGCCAACAAGATAATAATAGGGAGCATGCTGATATTCAATAGAAATGCTTGAAATTATTGTGCCATCGTTATACTCTGATTCAAAAGCAGATTTAAGAATAGACTGTGTTGGCAGAATTTTAGGCGAACCATTCACAATTTTCATTACAGCTGTCTGTTGCTGTGCTTTCGCAGGAGAAAAGTATATCGAAACCGAGAAAATAATAGCTGTAAAAAAGTATGATTTTACCTTGTTGGGATAAAACCAATTGAATAATACTGGTAAACCGTAATCTGAAAGTCCAATAATTTTTATTTTCATGATATAACCTCAATGTGATATATTGATAAATATTTTTTGTGTTTTTTTCGTCTGACTTGATTTTTTGTTGAAATTATCGTTTGAAAAGTCAGAGGCAGCCGTTCATTTCTTCAAAAAACACGAAATAAATACGCTGCAAAATTACAACAAAAATGCAATGCTTGTCAATACCTATTTTGTCATGTCATTTTGACAAGCAAACTCAATAATCGCTGTTTTGGCTTGAATCTTGCGGGGGGGGGATTTTCTCTTGTCCATTGCATTGGCGTTTTGCCAAAATGCTTTTTGAAAACCCGAATATATGTTTTTGTATATGCATACCCCACGCTTCTGCCTGCTGCTGCCACTGAATTGCCTTTTTGCAACAATGAAAGCGAAGCAGTCAATCGCAATTCTTCAATATATTTCTGAGGGCATTTACCTGTAGCTCTCATTATTATATCATATACAAATTGTCGCGATTTGCCGCATTCGTATGCAATTAGATTCACATTACATTCTTTTTTTCGATAATTATCGGAAATAATACAAAAAATATTCTGAAAGTACGAGTATTCTTCGTTGATGATGATATAGTTTTCAGCGCTCATAAAATAAATATGTAATTCTCATTAATATGCTCAAAATATTACGCTTCATTTAAGCCGCATTTCTGACTGCTTGGAGGAAATTGTTTGCATTGTCTGTTCTCGCCTGATGTTTTAAGCCCCTGCATAATTATCGTTATCATCGAGAAGCGGCTGTCGGCATCGCAGGAAACGCATAGCATATACACGGCAGACGACAATCCAGCCGAGGAGATGTCCACTGTTCCGTATCCTATGCTTACATCAATGAGAGCACCTTGGGTGAGATCGCGCATTTCCATGCCCTGCTGAGAGTACAGCCCGATGCAAAGAGAAGATAGCATCGCAGGATCGGCGAATATTTTCGCAATAGTTGACTGCCTCATTGGGTTTGGCACGGAGGAGAATATCCACGAATGTGCTAATCCGTCGCCCAATACTTTGCTCTCTTTTTACATTTGATTCATTCTGATCGTATTCTATTATTCCGTCTTCAAGCGTTCCAAACCATAAACGGTTATTGGATGTTGAAGCGCCGCTTTGGTATTGCAAATATCTTTTATAAGGAGAGCTTTGCATAACAGGCATTTTAATTATATTCCATGTTTGTTCTGTAAAATTCAAATATGAAATATAACGAGCCCGCTCCGAAAAGATATTTTATAAAAATTGCCAACGAAAGATTCGCTATTTTTCAAAAAAACATATCTTCTAAAAACTAAAAAAGTCGTTTTTTTGCCGTTTTTCACTTGAAAACGAGTAAAAAACTGTACTTTTTCACCATGTTTTCTTTGATTTGAAATATTGCACGACTTTTCGGAGTGGGCTCATAATATTATTTTAGGAACATGAAATATAAAATTGTGTGGCACAGAGCCGCTGCGCATTCGGCAGATGCAACATGAAGCATGGCGGAGAACGATTCTGTAATTTTACGACTAGCGTGTGATCTACAGTTATTGATTTAATGTTATTCATGGCGTTCAACACTTTGGTTTAGTCGGTAATAAGATGAGAAAAAGATTGATATTAATGATGCTGATTCATTCTGTCGACAACCCAGTGAATATTTTTCATACATTCTTTTAGCCATATAATTCTTTGTTCAGTATTTTCAATACTTAATCCGTCGTTTCCACTAGGCAATGGGCAGCATTGACATTCTGCTGCATAAACTTTTGAATTTGGCATATATATAAGTTTTGCCTTCAGGTTGTAAAGCCTGATATTCTGCGCTTTATTTTGCATAAAACCCCCAAACTCAGAAGAGTTACTCTTTCGGTCTTTTGCACCGGTCCGTTCTGCATTTGCAAAATGGGATTTAGGTGCAAAAGACGTCGGGAGCCGCTGCGAGGAGGCAGTCGTATTATATTTTAACTTTAAATGCCGTCTCAGGCATTGCCAACGAAATTCATCGTTTTTGAAATCAACATCATGGATCTATCAGCGATTCATTATTTTGGATGATAACTCTTTGAGTCGTCGAAGTATTTTGCGAATTATACTGTATAATTGCTTGTGCTTCAGGATTGCTTTGCGCCGCCGATACAGCTGCTGAATTCTCAAGCAAAATTGTATTTACTTGCTGAGTTGTGTAGGTTCCGGGTTGAATAAGTCCGAGATAGAGCAAAACGGCGATGAGAAGTTCCATTGTTTCTTTCCTTAATAACATTGAAAAAAGTAGATTTAGAAAATACAATGGCGAATTTACATGAGCAGTTTCGCAGAAAAACAATCTTTTTCGGTGTTTGTGTTGCTTAAATAAATTTATGGATTTTAGTTGAAAATGATAAATTTGCGTGCGTTGAAATATATAAATAAGGACTTGCGCTAGAATTATTAATATTGCAACTGATTTACAATGAATTATTTTCACGAAATAGCCAGAATTGTTGCTTCAATGGGCAAAAAGAAAATAGAGATAATTGATGTTTTACCGGCTGAAAAAGACATTCGCGTACGAAAGAGCAAAGAATGGCGGCTGTACAAGTGTATTGCAGAGAACAAAAGCGAAGAAGAATCGGCGCAGGAAATTTACGGATATGATGCTACGGAGCATAACATTAATTATCGCTCGCTCAAGCACAATGTAATTGAGCGCTTATTGAATAACTTGTTTTTCTTAAAACTTGGCAATAAAAAAAATGCCTCAATAGCATCGCAGTATTATTATTGTATAATTTCAGTTGCACAGTTGAAAATACTTCGAATATTAGTCGGCACTGGCTATGCGGCGAGAGTTGTTGCTTATAATGTGCTGGGTGTCGCAAAAAAATGCGACAATTACGAAGCTATGTGCGAGGCATACAATGCTTTGAGCGTTTTTCACAGTATGCGTGGAGAAATAAATCTTTTTGAAAAATACTCGAAAGAAGAAGAACGTTGCGCTAATATTTTGATTGCTGAAAAGAAATGCAAGTTCTACTTTAATTGGTGTATGGCAAATCATGCCGCTTTTTCATCATCAAGGCCGGAATTGATTCATCAACTTGATGAATTTATTGCAGAGATAAAGGCGATTCGCGTAGAATATTCATCGCCGAATATAATCTATAATTCGTATGAAATTATGCGTATTCGCGCAGAAACAGTGCAGGATTATGATGCAATATTGCAAATATGCGAAGAAGCGGCAGCTTTTGCCGAACTGCATTCGAAGATATTTAATATTACAAGAAGAACTATTTTTTATTTGAGCGCATTGGCGGCATATCTGAACACCGGCCGATATTCCGAAGCGTATCGCCATGCCGAAAAGCTTGACAAAATGTATAGAATAGGCAGTCAGAACTGGTTCTATTTCAAAGAAATACATCTTATTCTTGCTCTCCGTTCCGAAAATATGTCATTAGCTTGCGATTTATTTACTTCGGTTGTGAACAATCCCAATTTCGACCGTGGAAGCCGGCTGATTGTCGAAAAATGGACATTGTTGGAATTTTATGTGAGATTTCTTGCTTCTTCTAATTTTTCCGAAACATTGCTTGGTGATATTATTGGCGACGAAGGTATCTTACATTCAATTACCGACAGCGGCTCATATTTTCGTCAGTTTAAGAAATTATTTCCTTTGATTGGGCGCGATAAAACCGGCTTTAAATTATCAGTTTTTGTTGCATCAGTTTCCTATTTGCTGTCAATAGGCGATACAGATGGCGTTATCATCAGCGATGAGGCCATTCAGTTGTTCCGTCGCCGTCATATTCCACAAAGTGATTCCACATATCGTCTGGCATGTTTTATCCAGCTCATACATGCTATGGTAAAAAACGATTTTGACCGAAAGAAGACAGAGCGCAACGCTCTTAAATGGTTACAAAAGATGTCGTCTGTAAAAGGGCAATTAGGCAATAATGCTGCCGAGGCAATTGAAGTGGTGCCGTTTGAGCGTCTATGGGAATTGTTCCTGAATAATATGGATACTAATGCAGAACTATTGCAGCAGGGTCTTCGCGAGCGTCGCGAGCGCTTGGCGAGGGAAGCGCTAGCGGCAGAAAATTAATGAAATACGGATAATTTAATGGCTTCTTCTCTGCTAGTCATTGAGCGGGTTTTTTCTTAAATTGGAGATTGAGCGTCGTCGAAATGCCGGCGTCTCGACTACGCTCGACGACCAGAATTTTGACTAATATTCTTGAGCGTCGTCGAAGGACGCTTAGGAACTCCATTAGAAATGACAGTCAATCAATGAAACAAATACAAACTAAAATATTGGATAATTTATGAGCCCACTCCGAAAAGTCGGGTAAAAAAAACATAGATAGTCAGCTGTTAAATTGCAATATCGCATTTGTTTTC
>JBDHXA010000120.1:0-5118 GCA_039810485.1 Chlorobiota bacterium
ATTTTGTTGTACAACCTCTAAGATAATTAGAGTTACTTAATTTGCCCTCTTTCTATAAACGTTTAGGACGCTATTGGTAATGAAACTTTATTCCTATGCATGATTTTAATTCCGTATCTTTGCTCTTGCGTTAGGTGTGTATAGCCGCTGGGCATATTGTGCTCCGTTTGTGATAAACTCGTCGTTGGGTTGTTGAACTATGACACTTAAACCAACTCTTTATTTATTTCATCCGTTGCACTTCACTGTTGAATCTGCGATCTTTATTTTAACTTCCTTCAATAAAATAAACCCCTTTTAAGAGGGGGCTCATTCATGGATTCTCGGTTTAACTTTATTAAGTCATCAAAAATTAAAGTAATTTATGCAGCAAATTCAAGAAAATCAGAGCTCCGGCTTTAGCCCCACTCTTGGATTAACAACAACGATATCTATTGTAGTTGGCGGCATTATCGGTTCGGGAATTTTTAAAAAACCTGCAACAATGGCTCATGATCTCGGCTCGCCTGAACTATTGTTGGGCGTTTGGGTGCTTGCGGGTCTTTTAACGCTTTTTGGCGCTCTTACAAATGCCGAGATAGCCGGCATGATAACGGCAACTGGAGGACAGTACGTGTTTTTTAGGGAAATGTATGGCAAATTTTTCTCGTTTCTCTATGGCTGGTCAATGTTTGCAGTTGTTCAAACTGCCTCTATCGCTTCTATTACATATATTTTTTCTGAATCAGCCGATAAAATTGTTGCTCTTCCTCATCTCTCTTCGGCAGCCGAAGCAATTAAATTTCATCTGCCATTTATTGGCGACATATCACCTCTCAAAGATTTTGGCATAAAAATATTAACCGTCAGTGCCATACTAATATTAAGCGCGGCAAATTACATCGGCGTTATTTTCGGAGGAGCGATTCAAACAATTTTCACCGTCTTGAAAATTATCGCTTTAATTGTAATTATTGGATTGGCATTTCAATTTGACGGCGGCTCTCTGTCTAATTATACTGCCGAGACAACTATTGTGCCACATGGTTTTGCTCTTGGTGCTGCAATAGTTTCTGCTTTGTCAGGGGCATTCTGGGCTTTCGACGGCTGGAACAACATCACGTATATAGCCGGCGAAGTTCGCAATCCACAAAGGAATATTCCGCGTTCGTTATTTTTAGGCATGGCTATAACTATAGTGGTGTATCTGACAGTCAATCTAGCATATTTATATGTTCTGCCTGCCAATAAAATGGCTTCATCAAGTTTGGTTGCTGTTGATGTCGTAGCGACAGCTTTAGGCGGAACGACGGCAGAAAACATGACCATCGCAATAACCGTCATTGCTCTATGCATAATGATTTCTACTTTTGGGACTTCAAACGGCACAATATTGGTAAGCTCAAGAGTATATTTTGCAATGGCTCGCGACCGATTATTTTTTCGCTCTCAAGGTCGGTTGCATCCTAAATTTCGCACTCCCGGAAATGCCTTGGCATTGCAAGCCGTTTGGTCATGCGTTTTGGTGTTTAGCGGAACTTTCGACACTTTAACAGACATGCTGATTTTTGTAAGCTGGCTTTTCTATTTGATGGGTGCAGCCGGAGTATTTGTTCTTCGAAAAAAAATGCCAGATGTCCCGCGTCCATATCGCGTTTGGGGTTATCCTTTCGTTCCAGCAATTTTTGTTATTTTTGCCTCTGCTTTCGTTATAACTACTCTATACACCGATATAATGCAATATTTAAGCGGCGCCTCTCCGATTATAAACTCTGTATTCGGATTGGCGCTTGTAATTTTGGGAACTCCATTCTATTTTTATTTTACAAAGAATAAAAATATCGACCAATAGTTTATTAGTTTCAAACAAGATTTTCAGATAATTTTTCGGGAGATGTTATGCCGTCAAACAATCAAATTCCGACGGTATTGTTTGTAGATGATGAAATAGAACTGTTGTCAGCCTTTCGCGAATATTTCGAGCCGGTTGTTTCGGTCTGTACTGCTTCTAACGGAGCCGAAGCGTTGGATATTCTGCAAAAGTCTTGTAAACCTGACGTAATTGTTAGCGACCAGCGCATGAAAGGCATGTTAGGTATTGAATTTCTCGAAAAAAGCATTGCAATAAGTCCCGACAGCGAACGCATACTTATGACGGGCTACAACGATGTAACAAATATCCTTCGCGGCATCAGTCGTGCAAAAATATCATCCTACATTACAAAGCCGGTTGATTTTCAACAGCTCCGGCTGATGGTGGAACAATTCGGGAAAATTGCTCACTTACGCCGCCAAAACGACGAGCTTGCACGACAGTTAAACGAAGCTAATTCTAAGCTCGAAGATACCGTAACCTCTTTAGATATTGGACAGACTGATGCGTATAATCGTTTGAAGCAGCTTCAAAGAGCGCGCGAACAAATGGTGCGCATGGCTGTTCACGACCTTAAAGCACCTCTTGGCAATATAGAATTAATTTTGTCAGAACTTCTTCAACAAGATATTTCAGCAAGCGATTTTCAAGAGCTTGTTGGAATAGCGCGACAATCAGTTCATATAATGAGAAATCTTGTCGACGATATGCTGACGGTAGCCATGTTGACACAGCCGGAATTTAATCCTCCAAAAGATTACATTCAACTTTCTCCATATATGCGGCATCTTGCCGCCACATTTCGTCCCACAGCTGAGAAAAAACAAATTGAATTAATTCTTGACCTGCCGGATAATATGCCAACAATTTATGCGGCACCTGCTCAAATACAGCAATTAATCTACAATTTGCTAAGCAATGCGGTAAAATACACGCCTGTCGGAGGCAAAGTTTTCTTTTCAATGAATGAAGATAGAGAATCAATTGTTATTTCCGTGCGGGACACAGGCCTTGGCATGACTGAAAATGATATACAAAATGCTTTTCAAGAATTTCAACGTTTATCGGCTCGCCCGACTAGCGGCGAGTCAAGCACAGGGCTTGGTTTATTTATAGTAAAAAAAATGGTCGAGCTTAATGGCGGCACAATAAGCATATCCAGCGACGGACTTAACAAAGGAACATCATTTACCGTTCTCCTGCCCAAGCCGTCCGAACAGCCGTAATATCAAGATGTACTTCTGAATTTACCATATAGTATGATTCTCTCTGATTTTGACCTATTTCGCGTTGGCGTAGCTTCTCCTGCATTACGTGTAGCCGATGTTGAGTTTAATACTGATGAAATCTTGGCAATACTCCGCCGCGCCGCTGAACGCGAATGTCGCTTCGTTGTTTTTCCAGAACTTTGCCTTACTGGATATACCTGCGCTGACTTATTTTATCAATTCTCTCTACAACATGCCGCATTGCGCGGGCTCCAGCGTATTGTTGCAGCCACAGAAATGCTCGACAGTACAGCAATTATTGGATTACCTATTGCAGAAAACGGAAAACTATACAACTGCGCGGCAATAGTATCATCAGGCCGAATCGCCGGAATTGTTCCAAAGAAGTTTTTGCCAAATTCTGCTGAATACAACGAAAAGCGATGGTTCGCACCAGCGCAAGAATTGCCACAAGGTGAAATTCTAATTAAAGATCAAAGAATCCCTTTTGGAACAGATATTTTATTCAGGATAAATCATCAACACACTGCACTTGTAGGCGTAGAAATTTGCGAAGATTTATGGTCAGTTATTCCGCCATCATCTAGCCAAGCTTTGGCCGGTGCTGTGATTTTGGTAAATTTATCAGCAAGCAGCGAATCAGTCGGCAAAAGTGATTTCCGCCGCCGTTTGGTGCTATCTCAATCAGAGCGGTGTATGTCCGCATATCTCTATGCGGCAGCAGGTGCTGGAGAATCCACTACTGACGTTGTATTTGGCGGACATTCAATGATTGCTGAAAATGGCAAATTATTAGCCGAAACTCCTCGTTTTGAATTCGACAGCCGTCTGATTATTTCTGATATTGATATTGGACAGATATTGACGGAGCGACAACATAATACTTCTTATATCTCTGAACAATCTGCCAATTCATTTCGCATTGTTGAAATATGCCAAAAGCAAAGTCAGGCAGACCGCATATTGCGCACAGTTTCATCAAATCCATTCATACCAAAAAATGATTTGGAAAAGAATAACCGTTGCACAGAAATATTCGATATTCAGATAACAGCACTCGCTAAACGACTGCTTCATACCGGATTACATTCTGTTGTTATAGGCGTTTCCGGCGGGCTTGACTCTGCTTTGGCTTTGCTTGCAGCGGTGGGCGCCTTCGATAAGCTCGCTTTGCCTCGCAAAAGTATTGTGGCAATTACAATGCCCGGCTTCGGTACGACAGACCGCACTCGCAACAATGCAGAACAACTTGCTGAATTGCTTGGTTGCACATTGAGAATTATTCCAATCGAAGCTGCTATCCGACAGCATTTCGCAGACCTTGGTCACGAAGAAGACACCCACGATATTCTATATGAAAATGCTCAAGCAAGAGAGCGAACGCAAATTTTGATGGATGCCGCCCATCAATCACATAGCATAGTTGTTGGAACCGGAGATTTGTCTGAATTAGCTCTTGGCTGGTGCACCTACAATGGCGACCATATTTCCATGTACGGCATTAATGCTGGAATTCCGAAAACGTTGGTGCGCACAATGATTGAGTGGCTGTCTGAGCAAGAATTTGTTGCAGAAGTGTCAAATGTGTTAAAAAATATTTTATCAGTTCCAATTTCTCCAGAATTGCTTCCTACTGACGAATCGGGAAATAATTCGCAGCAGACAGAATCAATAATTGGCCCATATAGTTTGCATGACTTTTTTCTTTACTACACTATAAGATTGGCCATGCC
Organism: Chlorobiota bacterium; assembly: GCA_039810485.1. Taxonomy (GTDB): domain Bacteria; phylum Bacteroidota; class Ignavibacteria; order Kapaibacteriales; family UBA961; genus JADZAA01. The sequence goes on from JBDHXA010000120.1 coordinate 4,815, forward strand.
ACCGGCTAAAATTCTGCTTTACGCAAATGAGGCATTTTATAGCGAATACGATTCTCAAGAAATTAAAGAATGGCTTCAAGTATTTTATCGGCGTTTCTTTTCACAACAATTCAAACGCTCATGCATGCCCGACGGTGTAAAAGTTGGAAGCGTTTCGCTGTCGCCTCGCGGCGATTGGCGAATGCCCAGTGATGCAGTGCCTTCAATTTGGCTTGAAGAAATAGAGTAAAATCAATCCTGTCCTAAACGATTTTTATAGTTGCTCCCCTATCTTGTAGATATTAGCTTTCAAGAGGTAAAACTG
>JBDHXA010000121.1:0-4955 GCA_039810485.1 Chlorobiota bacterium
CTTCATCAATAGCATTGAGCAGATGCTCACGGAAGATATTATGCCAATGTTTAGGGTTGTCATAGATTTTGCACTCGCTTTCTCGAAGCATTGAATGAACATTAGTAAAAAATGTTCTTTTGCGAGTGAGAATTAGATTTTCTGAATATAATAAACATACGCTAAGTAGTTGCAATACATGGCTAATATAATAAAAGTAAGCGGGATGTGCAACTATATTTATCAACAAGTATTACCATATTTTTCTGTTAGTTTGAAAACAAATGCGATATTGAAATTTAACGGCTGAATATCTATGGTTTTTTCCCGACTTTTCGGAGTGTCCGATAATTTTACAATTGATTGTAATTTATTTTCGAGTATTTTTCTATCGGAAAATTCTAACAAGCAAATTCCATTTTTGGCTGCACAAACAATCATAGTGCCTAATGGCGTTTCTATTCTTCCCCAATCAATTACTTTTTTTCTATTCTTTTATTTATCTGTAAGTCAAATTTTTCGTTGAAGTTATCAGCAGCATTTTTTACTATTTCAGCATTGCTATTTATTTTTTTGTTCATTTCCGCATGCTCTCGTTGTTTTTCATAGAATCGGCATTTATCCTAAATATTCTCTGAAAATCCTTAAATGCCATGCCCAGATTATCAAAAGCAAAATATTCTGAATATGTTGTCAATAGTAAAAATTATACTTTTGGATGAAAAATACTTGCTTAAGATTTTCACTCATATTTTTTTCTTTGGTCAATTTCATTCTGTATGTTTTGTTAGAAATTGATTTTTGAAAAATTCTCAATTGAATTTGCAGAAGATTTTTAGCCGCTATTTTCAAATATTACTCAAAATATTACTCTAAACATATTATCTTCTTTTTGTATTTATTCGAGGAATTCCGCTTCGAATTATTGCTGATTTATTATGGGCATCTTCAGCCGCAGCCATATCGCCGCCGCGATTATTTATCTCTGCAATTGCATCTAAATTGCTTGCAGCCAAGTCGCGTATTTTTCTCTCTAAATATCCGGCTGCGCCCGGCAAAGAGGCCGCAAATTTTGTAATGTCAATTGTTTTGGCTGAAGGCAAAGGGAATGGAATAGAATCGCCTTGCTTTACAAGCCGCCAAGCAAATCCAACTGGAATTTTAATATAATTTGCGGCAACAGCTGGTTCGTCGTACGCGACGTCTCCTGTCAAATACACCGGTCTTCGTGCGTAATTGCTGTCAATATAGGCGTTTAGAAGCTGAACATAACGATCTTGAATAATAGCGTTGCTATACGGCTCTTCCGCTTCAAATTTTGTCAATTCCTTGAGAAAAGCTTCCTTTTGCGGCGCGCACTTTAGCAATGCGTTTGGATACCATTTTTCAACTTTATCAGGATACCATGTTCGCCGAACAAGCTCGGTTTCTATAAGCACTATATCAGGGCGATAGCCCTCCACCTGCTGGCGATACCAGAACGCTGAACACCAAAAATCCCATAGATGCGATAAAATAACAGCATTTGGCTCAAGATTTTCAGTTAATATCCGCGTATATTCTGAAACAAGATAATTAGACCGTTGATTGACAGCTCCAAAGTTAAGCGCCAAAGCAAGAGCAATAGGAACAATCGCAACAGCGACCGAATATTTTTTGTAACGGTTTATGGCTTCGTTTATTCCTGCAGCGGCAAACAGCAGAATGGCAATAACGGCTAACGAGAAATACGAATCAATATCGTGTATGGCATACGACAGCGAATAGATAAGACATCCGACAAGCAATAGAGATAGAAATACAAACAACCTTTTTGATGACTTCAAAACAATTACAAAGCCCGTAAACAATGCGAGAAGCCCAATCCAGCCAAGCTCTTTCGGTAGCAGCGCTATAAAATGCTTAATATTATCTGGTACTGCGCTCCACTGAAACATCCAGCCCTGATACTGTTTGCCCGAAGCGTGATACCAGAATTTATCGAAACTTCTGTCAACACCTCCCCAGTTAAATACCGGATTCGCAGAAGCGCGAATAGGAAGATACAGCCATATAGAAAGTCCGGCGATGAAGGGCATAGCAAGCATCGCCATTTCACGAAACCGAGCTTTATAATTGGGCTTGACATTGTTTTCCCTGCGAAAAAAAAGATAAATACTTGCCGGAGCAAGTAAAATGGTTGTGCCATGGTTGGTAAAGCCAAGCCCCAACACAAAAGCCCAAGCCCAAAGCGCCATCTGAGATGCCTCTTTTCCCCCAATTGCTTTCATAAAAAGAATCAGAATGACGTTAAAAAGCAAGAGCTGTAGCGAATAAACCTCAACGGAACATGATTGTTCCCATACAGTTACCGAAAAACCGAAAAGAAGAGCAGAAGTGAGTATCGCAATAGGAGATATTTCTGCTGAACGAAGCCGCTGTAAGAATATCCGAACAAGCATTGCAAACATCCCTGCAGAAGCAGCCGTACAAAATGCGGCAAATAAATTCATGCGAAAAATAACTGTTCCCGGAATTGGCAGCAAAGTCCAGAGATGTCCCAGCAAAGTAAATAATGGATAGCCGGTTGGGTGAGCTATGCCAAGCGTTGATGCCACTGCCGCCAATTCTCCGGCATCGGTAAAAGTAACGTCTGGAGCAAGAGTTATGCAGTAAACCGCAAAAGTAATTGCAAAGGTAACAAGCGGTATAATTAATGGTTTTTCAAGATACTTCATAAGTTTTTGCACTCGCTTTGCATTATCAGCTAAGTTTACATTATGATTATAGATGCCGATATTGCAAAAGAATAGTGTTCATTTTAGTGCAAAAATAATAACTGCGAACATAGTTCACCGCACATATTTGCCTCATGCGCATATCTATTGTTATTGCAAAATTTCTTTGCGTTTCGCGGCAGGCAAGGAATCAAACACTAAAGAATAAGAATGATCAGCCAATTGCAGAATAAGGTCGTCGGTTAAAGAACCATCGTCGGTGAGAGTATTCCAGTGTCGTTTGTTTTGGTGCCATCCGGGAACAATTCCAGGGTATTTTTCGCGAAGTTCAACAGCATAATCTGGTTTGCATTTTAGATTCACGGAAAAAATTTGCTCATCTATATTGGTTAGTGCAAACATTTTACCCCCCACACGAAAAACCAGTGTAGTCTCATCAAAGGGGAAGTATTCGTCAACGCCGAGCTTCGCGATGCAATGCTGTCTAAAATAATTGAGTGTCAAAGTGCTAATATTTTTACTTAATTATTGGAATTGTCTTCGTTTTCCCTGCGACGGCAACAGAGGCATAATACGCTCCTGACAATATAGGAGGAAGTGAAATTTCTGTTGAACTTGAAGTGCAATTTACTATTTGCGGCGCACCAATTTTTTCGCCCAAGACATTGTAGAGCGTTACCGATAGAGTTTGCGGTCTGTCAGTTTCAACAATTATCTTTCCATTACATTCTTTGGCTGAAAAAGGTGCGCCTCCTTCGGTTTTATCCACCGATAGAGGCGCAGTTTTAATGGGGAAGAATTGGCCTGATGCCGTAATTCCAGTTGGATGTTGCAGCATTTGGAGGGGGAAGACATCAGACCGAAGCGAGTCGACAATCAAATAACATAGTATGAATCTGTCTGACGGCTCGATTACCTGATATGTATCAGGCACTTTCTTACCCGCATTTATTGTGCCAATTGCTATATCGGCAAATTGCTGCTCATTATTTACACGAGAATAGCACAAAATATCACCTGAAAACGCTTCGCTTGGCTCAATGCCTAAAATTCTCGAATTATCATTTGACTCATTCCAAGCGATGCGCGCAGCCGCTCCGATAAATGGGCGGTCTACATTACAGAAGACCGGTATTTTTACAGCAGTTAGCGGTATTTGCATTGGCTTTGGATTTATGTAAGGCGATAGAGATTGCGTCTCATCGGGAGTAATTTTTGTTATTGTGCGCTCTCGATAGAAATTGAGTTGAACCACCAAAATATCATTCAGCGTTACTTCGCCACTCCCGTCACAGTCGGCAGATGTTGCAAGCACGCTATCCCAAGCAAGCGCAGTTTGCGGCGTCCAGTAAGTACTGGCCGGCTGTCTCTTAAAGCCGCGGTACGGCCCCTGATTATCGCTATTCGTTAGAAATGAGCCGATTGTAGAAATATCGTTCGTGTTTACTTTCCCATCATTATTTGCATCGCCAGGCCAGATGTCAATATAGCTTCGAATTGCAAGAGCAACGTTATCACTGCGCAAATCTATAACTGAACCGCTGTCGCTATTCACAACAGCTTTTGCAGAAACAAAAGAAAAAGTTGAAACATTGCCATGCGGCGCATCTGGAGTTACCACAAAATCAAGTCGGATGGCAATAGGATCATCTTTTCCTGCAGAACCAGCGGGGTTTCCGGAAAGCACTCCTATATGAAGCCGCCCATCTCCTGTTGAAACATCAGATCTGTCAATAACAACTATACCGCGTTCGCCGAAATCACCGCCGCTGTAACCTGAATAGCGCACGTATTGAGCATTGCTAAATCGAAGCTCAAATGAAACGCCATTGCACCCTTTAACATCAGAAAGTTTCACATCGAATCCAAAACGAAAAGTGGCTGTTACAAAATGTGCTCGAGTAGTATCAGCATCATTTCGCATAAGACCGATGCTTTGACCATGCAGGCAAATAATAGAACTAAAGATAAACGATATGGCGAATAATAATCTGCTGAATGATTTCATGTCTAATGAATAATTGTTTCACAAAGAAACACCAAACTATTTGTTTACTTATCGGCAATTAATCTTAAAATTAAACCGTAACGCAAAATTCCGCAATTATTGTGCCGACAAGGCGCCATATAATGTTGTAAGCTTCAAAATATCTAATTTCAAGCTAAATCGGGAACAAAGCACGAATGGTTCATTAATCGAGTTCAAATCACGCTTTCATGGTTTTTCCGTAATTTTACAAACTAATTAACAGATTATTT
>JBDHXA010000122.1:0-4486 GCA_039810485.1 Chlorobiota bacterium
TAAGCGAAATGTGCAACTATATTTATCAACAAGTATTACCATATTTTTCTGTTAGTTTGAAAACAAATGCGATATTGCAATTTAACAGCTGAATATCTATGGTTTTTTTTATCCGACTTTTCGGAGTGGGCTCATTGCATAAAACTCAAATTGCAATTTCTTAAATCAATTTCGCATATTTATTGTTGTTCATTAAATTAAAGCCAAGCTCGTCGTTTTCTTCCGAACTATACTCAATAAGATTTATATTCCGAAGCTCGAATATATGGAAAGGAAGCGGCGAATTTGGAAATAATAGTCCGTCGGGAAGAAACAGGCCGATAATTTCCACAATAAAATTGCATTAATTCGTAAAATATACTGCTGATTATTTCTGTTTTATTTCTGCTGCTCAATATTCTCTGCGTCTGATTTGGCAGAATATTTGTTTTTATTCTGCAAATTTTTAAAAGCAGCCAGATCATGCGCCAAATCTGCCAAATTGCGCAAAGTACCTTGAGTCATACCTAAATATGTTTCATCGAAGCGAAGCTGGCTTTTCTTCGATGCAAAGTTTGTAAGATCAACCAACAATATGCGCATTGCGTTGATATTTTCCATAAACTCGCGCTCGATATTTTGAAATCCTTCGTCACTTTGCCGCATTTTTCGCAAAAGCAAATAGGCACTCCACGCATTTTTTCCGTGAAAAACAAGAGAATTTATGCTGTCAGCGTCGCCTGTTTCAACTCCGCATTCCAACAACACACCAATATCACTTCTTTTACGCAAAGCAACGCCATCGTTTTCTATATAATTAAGTGCTGATTCAACATCATAAGAGAAGGTCATTGATATTTCCTAAAATTGCAAAATGTAATAGTTCATATATTATGTTATTGCCATTGAAATTGAATACGCCAAAGAAATAAATATATTTTTTCTGTCCATATTATTACTACATTTCTTGCAGCGCAATATAAATGTTGTCAGAAGTATTTAGTCCAACTTTCCTGCGAATGCGAGCGCGATGCAACTCAACAGTCCTATGTGAAATGTAAAGCAACGATCCAATATTTGGCGAAGTAAGTTTCATTCTTAATAGAACAGCAATTTTTACTTCCATAGGCGTTAAGGATGGAAACTTTTCTTTTAGCTTTACCATAAAATCGCCATGAACTTCATTTAATTGTTTATCAAGCATGCCAAGCGAGTCAAAAGATCCGATGTTCTGGCGTATTTTTTCAATTAGTTCGTCAGCTTTTAAATGACCTTCTCCTTTTGTAAAGCGTTGCAACGAACGAATTACTGAAGATATATCAGTAAGAAACCTGTTTTTTTCTACAATAATTGCAATATCATTTTCTAATTGGCGTTTCTGAGTTTGGATTATCTGCTCTAAATAAAATTTCTCTCTTTCGGTAGCTTGCCGATCGGACTCTCGCTGAAGCATTATTTCTGATATTTTTCTCTCTAAATATAATTTATGAGATTTTTCCTGAGCTGCTTCTGAAATCACCTCGATTTCAAGAAAGTGTTTTTTTTCTATATGTTCTGCATATTCTTCCCATCGCTGTTGCTTTTTAAAGAGGAAAGCAAGGTCTCGATGATTATATACCTGATCTTTTTTTGAATTAATTCGCAGATTTATCGTCAGAGCTTCTTTTAAGTATTTTTCTGCTTTTGCTTTGATATTAAAGCTATGATCTGCTGATATAGCATAGAGATTTCCAAGATTGCCATGCACATGGGCGTAATTGAGCTGATTTCCAATCTCAGCAAAAAGTGCTTCTGCTTCAAGAAGATATTGCTCTGATTTGTCATATTGGTTTTGATTCAAATATACAAGACCAATATTTTCCAGATCTAGAGCAATACTATATTTATGTCCAATCTGACGATGAATGTCAAGAGCTTGCGACATGAATTGTATCGCATCGTTTATTTTGCCGCTATCACGGTAATAATTGCCAATATTGCAAAGCATAATTGCCTCTTCTGCCTTCATTCCGGACTTGCGAAACAATTCAAGAGCTTGCTGTGTATAGTCAAATCCTTCTTTTGATGCTTTGGATATGTCGAAATATACAACGCCCAAATTACCAAGAGCCGCTGCAGCTCCTCTCATATCGCATATATCCCTAAAAACATCAAGCGAAGCACTTAAATAATGCAATGCATTCTGGAAATCTGAGATATCATGATAAACGCTCCCTATCGTTGCAAGAGCAATTGCCTCTTCGTGACGGGCGCCGATAGATTTGTGTATGTCTAATGCTTTGAATAAATATTCAAGTGCGAGAACGAAGTCGCCAAGATTTCGATAAACAGTTCCAATATTTCCCATAACACGGGCAGCATGGTCATTCATATTCAATTCTACGTGAGCTTCTAATGCCATGCGCATATAATAAAGCGCTTCCTTGTAATCGCACATGTGCAAATAAGTTATCCCCATATTGCCATGAGCTATTGACAGTAATTTCTTGTCATCAATAGCCGTAAGTATTGCTATCGCCTCTTTTGAGTAGTTCAAAGAATGAGCATGATCTGAGAGATTTTGGCAAATCGTGGCAAGCATAACCAGAGCGGCAGCACGATCTTTCGGGCTATCAGCCATTTCTGCAATTTTAAGTGCTGTCTGAGCTTGTTCAAATGCGCATTTATTATCGCCTAAACGAAATGTGGCTTTAGAAATTAAACAATATGCACGGCTTCGCAAGCATTCAAACGCTTGCGTGTGATCTTTGCTTGCAAGCAATGTCAGACAATCGTTAATGACTGCCACACAATGCTCATAGTTTGCTTTTTGGCATGAATCTTCCCCAATGCGGAGAAGATCCTCGACGCTATCAATATCAAGCAGAGACATTTTATCTTTCTAACCTAAAAAATAGTTATTAATAGATTCGGTGTAAATCTGCATTTCTAAGCAAAAATACGTAGGAATACGTAGGTGGCAATATTTACGATCAGCTTAGTTTAACAACAAGAATATCGTATTTCTTCAAATTTTTATTGGAAATAAGAATGATTTCATTTCGCGTGGTTTGCGTTGGATTTTTATTAAGCTATACTTTGTTTGCCGCCGGTTGCGCCACAATGATTAAAGGCACGCAATCGAATGTATATCTGCTCAATGCTCCTGAAGATATTAGAGTTTTCAACGGTTCAGAGCCAATTCGAGTGACTCTAATGGAAGCCCATGAATTATACTCATTTGGCGATTCATTTAAAGACGAGATGAACCATACAAAAACTACTCACTATGCTCCTGGGTTTACATTGAACTGCAATCAAACGTATCATCTTACTTTAAAAAGCGGACATATCGAAGGAATGGTAACTCTTGAGCCTAGGATGGCCATGCGATGGTTTTGGCTTGATTTATTTGGATTAGTCGCTGCGATTGCAGTTGATTGGAGGACAGGCGCCTGGAACGAGCTTGGGCCTGATGACGGCGATATTAATGCAATAGACGTATCGCGCTATATTAAATAGCTATATAGCCGAATTATATATTCTTTTATTTATTTTATTAGGAGTTTTTATGAAGCATTTTGCAATGGCAATAATTGCGCTTGCAACGGTGATATTGGCTTCTTGCTCGCAACAAGCCAATTTGCCAACCTCATCTGTTGCTGAGGAAACGAAAATGAACCAATCAGACCAAACAAAAGGATCAGAATCTATTTTGACGATTGAATCAGGAAAATGGGGAATGCACCTTACGGTCCCATCAAACCAATGTGGTGTGCCAACTGATTGCATATGGTTTAATTGCGGTCAGCGTGATGTGTCTTGGAACAGCAATCATACTCAAGAAACAGTAATCTATCAGGCAACGGGCTACAGTTACGATTGCTCAGAAGGTAATTCGACGGGAAGTTATAGCTTTGATAATACGCCAGCATCTACCGGACGAAGCTATCAGATTGTATGCAAATCAGTTTTTACATATCCGGGAAAAAACCAAGCTTCGATTGGATGGCCGACTAAAATTGAGGTCTATAATACGGTAAAACTTTTGCCAAATGGACCCACCGTTAGTTGGAAGGATACATGGGTCGCAGGAAAGGGCTCTACTATATCCAATGTCAAATGTAAATAAGAAATAGCTACAACAAAAATGAAATAGGTCGGGCTGAATTGTAAAGTTCACACCCGACCTATTTAACAGGCGGATTCAACACTGAAGTGCAACATTATTGTAACTCTCTTTAAATACATGAATTGGAGTTTTCCATCTAAGTATTTTCCTTGGACGGTTGTTTATTCGTCTCATTGCCTCTGTAAGTTCATCATCTTCTACTGATAGAAGCTCTCGCTTTTTAGGGAAATACTGTCTGATTAGTCCATTGGTATTCTCGTTTGTTCCGCGCTCCCAAGAGTGATATGGATGGCAAAAATATGTTTCGGCTGATAATGATTTCGCTATGGTTTCATGATTGCTAAACTCTTTGCCATTATCAAATGTTAGTGTGCGAACATGCTGTTTGTACGGCAA
>JBDHXA010000123.1:0-4476 GCA_039810485.1 Chlorobiota bacterium
TTATAGTATGTGTACTGTGAGTTGTCGTCTCTGCAACCGGTAGGATTGGTAAAACTTCCAACAGTTACCGAGCGGATGTTGCCGGAATATGCATACGAACAATGGCCATACGAATACGGCTGGCAATAGGGCGAAGCCGATGTGGTTTGGGCGTATATTTGTGTTGAACCCCATGAAACAGAAAGTGCGTATAACAACGCAATTGAGAGTAGCAAATGCTTGCTCATAAAAAAAACTCCACGAAAATGTGAGTAATAAACCGATAAAATTTGAAATTGAAATTGTTGTTTCCGAATCAAAAAGCGTAAAAAACGCTGAAACTTAACTTTGTTTTACAATAGAAATATTGAGAAATAAATCAAAGTAAGCGCAAAATAACTAAAAGACAATACTTAGCAAGTACGTAGTATAAAAAATATGCACGAGAATTAAAACATTATGAGTGTCCGTTTTACCCAATCTGTATACATTAAGATATAGACAGTAATGATTTTGATAGCAGTTTGTTTCACTTGAAAGTAGAAAAATTTAAAAAGTGACGATTTATAGCGAATAATATAAGTTGCTTTATCGGCCGATGCTGTCTCCGCACTTTTTGCGCGCTTCCGTTAGTTTTTGAGACACTTCAAAAATAATAGCGCTTCCCTTAGCCCGATTTGCGCCGTCAGACTGCATAGATTTCATTTGCTCGGCCATCTGTGCCAACATTTCCGGCTCGCATTTTTTTCGATATTCATCATTTGTAGCCGATTTTATACACTTGCAATAATCACTGATAAAATCGTCGGCAGTTTTAACTGAACTGCAACCTAACAATAGAATCGCTGCGAAGGCGCTTAGAGTATAATTTATTTTTATAATCATAATAAAGCAATATGTTGGTTCTATTTAAACACTATTTCCTGCATCAAATTATTTTTTCTGAACAACTGCACCGACTTTACACTTTCTGGAAGAATCAGAAACTGAGCCGATTGAGAATAATATCCTGAGCCGCAGTTAATTTCTTGTTTTCTTTTCTTGCCATTTTTGAATGTAATAAGAGCGTGACTATAATTTTGTTTCAAATCAATTGGAAATATCTTAACGTTTGAAGGAAATGCTCTTTCAAATACTTGTGCTGCACTTTTGTTATTTGCAACAAAAAGTCGAACGCTGTTTTTGTTCGGACTTGGCATTTCGGCGATTCCGCGCGCTTCTTTGGGCGTGAAAAAGTTGCTTTCTCTGATAGATAATGGAGAGAAATTGCCATTGCCATTGCCGGTTAATATTAATCCTGCTCCAGCGTCATAGCGCCATTGCTCTTTGTCAGGTCCGTAAAAATTACCGCAAAGCGCAATGTCTAAATTGCCGTCCGCATTAAAGTCATCTATTGCAATTCCATATATTGGGGCAATTTGCGCAATATTTGGCAGCGGTGAAACTGTGAATGTGCCGTTGCCGTTATTTCTAACAAACATACTTTGTGAAGTTTTTGCTTGTTTATGCACGGCATTCTTCAGAATATCGGCAGAAACAATGCGGGATAAAGGAGCATTTGCTATATCTCCGGTATTAGGAAACTTACCCTTTAGAGTAGGCATGTGAGCATAAATTGCCGATGAAAGGCGCATCGGGTAAATTGAATCGCCTATATGATTGCAAACAAAGTAATCCATGCTGCCATTATCGTCAAAATCAGCAGCGTAAAACTCAATAGGAGATTCGGGCGTTGCTTTATAAATTGAATTATCGCCAAGGTTGCCAGCTATGTAATCAATATAGCCGTCATTGTCAAAATCTCCGGCTGCTATGCTGTTCCAAAAACCGCTGTATTCTGCAAGTCCAGCTTGCTCGGTAACTTCTGTAAAAACACCGGAGTTGTTTTGAAAAATTCTGATTGACATCCATTCGCCAACTACAATCAGATCCTGATCGCCATCGTTGTCATAATCTGACCAAACTGCCGATACTACTTGCCCTGCGTTTGCAAGTTTTTGTGCAAAAGCATCAGAGACATCAACGAAATTTCCGCCACCATCATTGTGCAGTAAAAAACTATGAGGAGTCAAATCATATCGGCCTGGCATATTGCGACCGCCTATAAAAATATCTTGAAGCCCGTCAAGATCATAATCGGCTGCGATAACACATGAGGCAGCAGACATTGATGGAATAAGAGAGCGTCTGATAAAATTTCCTTGACCGTCGTTATAATACATTCTATGCTGCAAAAGATCTGTGCTGTCAATTGCTGACTCATTGCCTCCGCTTGCAACAAACATATCAACGGTGCCATTGCCATCAAGATCTAACAATAAAATACCCTGATCTTCAAAGTTGCTATCAACTTTTAACAGCGGCTGATTAGTTTCTTCAAAAATTCCGTTTGCCTTTTGTAAAAATACAGAGGTTGCGAAACCTTCAGCTCCGCCAAACACAATGTCGTCAAGTCCATCTCCGTTTAGATCAGCAACTGCTACCGCGGGTCCATTCGTTGAAAGTTTATGAGGCAGTAATCTTTCTCGATAAAAATCATCATATTCCTTTTCGCGATGAGTATAATCAATGCATGAATCACTTATCACTGTTGAAAATAATTTCTTGTTTTCAAGATACAATTTTGGCTGAATTGATGAAGCATTATGTTCGTACAATGTAATACGCTGATTTGAATGAACATTCTTAAGTACTTGCTCCCCGCTTCCTGGCCAGCGAATTCTTAATTCGTCGATAATTTTGTTATTACCAAGTCCAAAATGGAGTATTGGTTCTACCGAAGAGGCAAAACCTCTTGTAGCGGTAACTTCTTGGGTTTGGGTTATACCTCCGGCTTTAATCTCAACTCTGGCGCCTATTCCACATGTATTTTTTCGATTTCCTACGCATTTAATTTGTAAATAATTTGAATTATATCGTTCTCGCGACATATTACGATACAATAATGTAAGCGAATCAATGCTGTTCACAACTAAATCGAGATCGCCGTCGAGGTCTAAATCAACATAAGCCGCCGAACATGAATTGAATGGTTCGGTCATTCCCCATTCATCAGTAACTTTCGAAAAAGACAAATCTCCATTATTTCGAAATAAATAATTTGGAATTCTGGTTCTTTTGATTTTTCTTACAATTGGAGTAACATCCATATTGCCTCGTTCGCGCCACATATCATCCAGCATCTTTTTTGTAATGCCGAATCTGTTAAAATCTTTATCCATGAGGTCCCACATAAGGCCGTTGGTAACAAAAATGTCCTTCCAGCCGTCATTATCGAAGTCGGCAAACAATGGCGTCCAACTCCATTCGGTAGAGTGAAGCCTTGACATTGGGGCGATATCGCTGTAAAAACCATTACCCCTATTCAACAGCAATGTATTTTGAATGATCTGCGATGAATCGAATGTAGAGCTGAATGTGGATGCTGTTTCGAAGTGCATGTTTCTTCTCTCATGCCTTTCTGGCATCATGTCAACTGTATAAATATCAAGATGCCCATCATTATTGAAATCTGCTATGTCGTTGCCCATGCCAAACATAACTGTGTGCGGTATGCTATCGTGGGTAAGAGGGGCAAACGTGCCGTTGTGCTGATTTATATACAGATAATCTTTTTCTTCAAAATCATTTGCAATATAAATGTCCGGCCAGCCATCATTATTTACATCTGCGGCGGTAGCACTTAGTCCGTATCCTTTGTGGTTAATTCCGCATATATCGCTAACATCGGTAAATGTGCCATCGCCATTATTGCGCATTGTGCGCGGCTGCATGCCCATGTGATGCTCATGCCCGGGTTTTTGCACGCCGTTGTCAACAATAAGAGCGTCGAGATCTCCGTCAAGATCGTAGTCGAAAAAAGTGGTCTGTATGCCGTTGGCAGCATGGTCAAGACCATATTCTTTAGCATGTTCGGTAAAATGACCTGTTCCGTCATTGATAAATAAGCGGTTTGGCTCAAAGTTATATTTGGTAACATAAATATCTAAATCGCCGTCACCGTCTACATCAATCATAGTAGCTCCAAACCCAAAGCCGGCGCTGTCGGTAATGCCTGCATCCTTCGATTCAACAAACTTCCAATTTCCCTTATTGATGAATAATTTATTGCCTTTTAAAAAGTTAGTCTGAAAAATATCGGGCAAGCCGTCTCCATTGACATCGCCCACTGCTGTTCCTCCGCCTGCAATGCTGAATAATCTGCTAGTTAGTTTGAAATCCTGAGGAGCAGGCATCAGATTGTAAAACAGAACACCAGTCTGTTCCGGCGGCATTAGTTCAAAAATCTTTTGAGATGATGTAGAAACGCTAATTTGTTTTTTCTTTGCACCCTTTATTTGTTTTGTGTAAGATTGGTGTTGAAATATGAAGAATGAAAAACAAAAGGACGCATATAATAACTTGTGTTTCATATTTAATTGATGAGCCCCCTCTTAAAAGGGTGTTTATTTTATTGAAGGAAGTTAAAATAAAGATAATAAAATTCTTTATTTTATT
>JBDHXA010000124.1:0-4448 GCA_039810485.1 Chlorobiota bacterium
GAACTATGACACTTAAACCAACTCTTTATTTATTTCATCCGTTGCACTTCACTGTTGAATCTGCGGCTCTTAGAAGATATGTTTTTTGAAAAATAGCGAATCTTTCGTCTGTAATTTTTATAAAATATCTTTTCGGAGTGGGCTCGTTGTTGCTTTAATAAAAAAATAGCCATCTTAGAACAAGATGGCTGTGAAATGAATTGTTCAATTGAATAATTTATTTTACGAGCTCACCTTACGAATTAAGAAGCGGCATCGTGCTTGATTTAAGCTTCTGCAATTCGCGTAAAGCTTAAGTTAATGCCCCAACATATATTTTTGAGCGAAGCGCGTAATCGTTAAATTTCGTATAATAAGTTAAGGCCTCTTATTTTATAAATGCTGGTAGGCACATAGATTATCTGATATTATCTGAACTTTTAAATTCTTATTCTGTTGTTTCATTTTTTGTCCTAATTTGAGTTGTTTTCTGTCAACTTATTTTAGGACAAGACAATCTGGAAAAACAGACCGGCACCAGACATATTAGAACAAGCACCGGTATTCTAGTAATGATGATGAGTATTAAACTTTTTTATTGGTTTTAAGACTCCATCCTGCAACAATTGCCGGCAGAGCACCGCCAGGAGCTTCTTTCTTTTGCGGAATATAATCCCATTTTATTTCGGCGTAATTAAAACTAACTTGCTCTACAGGTATGCCGCCGCCGCCGCCTTGCTGCGAGAAACTAGAAATTATCAAGTCAGTCAAGGTAATTTTATAATATCTCACTCTTTTGTCGCCGTCCGCTGAAGCGCGGAAAAGCTCTAATTCAGCTTTTTTGAAATGTTGCCCTGAACTACACGCAAGTTGAAGAATAGGAGTAGATTTATCAATCAATTTGGTAATTACCAAATCTTGATGATGCACACGCTCGGCCGTGCGACCTCCGACTGAACTTGTTGTTCCGACAACTGCTTGAGATTCGCCCCATGAAAAAGATTCGACCTCGATCCAATCCTTATGTTCGTGGTCTTCACTTTCACCTGCGACAGAATCAATTTTAAGATAAAAATCACGAGCCATAACAGCCCTCCTCTGATAATATTGATAAATAAACAATTAAGAAGAAATACCCAAAAAATGGTTTTGTAACAGAATTATTGCTAGTACATTTTACTATTACCATGCCGAAAAAAGCAGATTATCATCCTCCTTTTGGAGCTGGCAATTCGGCAACTAAACGCATCGAAGCGGTTAATTCATTAAGTTGAAAATGTGGGCGCAGAAATACCGACGCTTTATATGACCCAGGTTTGCCCGGCACTTCAAACACATCAACTCGTGCATCACGCAATGGATAGCTAGCTTTGACTTCCTGGCCGGCATCGTCAAGACCCATTGTATATTTCATTATCCAATTATTAAGGAAGCTGCTAACATTGGATGCAGAAGCAAAACTTCCGATTTTATCACGCATTATTGCCTTCAGATAATGAGCGAAACGCGAAGTAACTAATATATAAGGCAATTGAGCTGAAATACGTGAATTGGCATTTGCCGAGTCATTGTCATAGATCTTTGGTTTCTTTGCAGTAGCACTTCCAAAGAAAGCTGCGTAGTCAGTTCCTTTGCAATGAACAAGCGGCAAAAATCCTAGATCATCAAGCTCTTTTTCACGACGGTCGGGAATGGCAATTTCTGTTGGTACTTTCATTGCATTGTCTCCGTCGTCAGTTAAAAAACTATGTGTTGGCAATCCTTCTACCACACCACCGCCTTCAACTCCGCGAATTGCAGCTGGCCAGCCATAAGTGGAGCAAGCATTGGTTACACGTTGAGCAAGCGACCAAGCTGCATTGCCCCACAAATATTTAGAGTGGTCTTTGCCGTCAACATCCTCTTTGAAATTAAATCCATCTACCGGCACAGTGTTTGGACCATAAGGCAAACGCATCAGTGTGTGAGGCAGTGTAAGCACTACATATTGAGAGTCTTCCGACTCGCGAAATGAGCGCCATTTAACCATTTCTGCACTTTCAAAAATCTTAGCAATATCGCGCGGTTGATTTAATTCTTGATAGCTGTCCATATCGAACATCAGCGAACTCGCAGCAGTCAATATTGGAGAATGGGCTGAGGCGCCAACATTTGAAAGCTTTTCTAACAAAGTAATGTCTTGCGCACTGCGGCCAAACTCGTAATCCGCCACCAAAAAAGAATAAGGACTGCCGCCAAATTGGCCGAATTCTGCTTCATATACTTGTTTGAATAATGCGCTTTGGTCAAATTCAGATGCTCGTTCTAAATCATTGAGCAGATCCTTTTTTGATACATTCAGTACGCGAATCTTCATATTCTGTCCGGTCTCTGAATTGTATATTAATTGCCTCATGCCTCGCCAAGTTGCCTCTAACTGTTGAAATTCTTGGTTGTGCAGAATTTCATTGATTTGGTCGCTGAGCAATACGTCTATCTGCGAAATGCGTGTATTAATAAATGCAATTGCGTCTTTACTGACGGCACTTTGACCCATTATTTGAGTAATAAATTCCGATAACATATCTTTGGCACCTTGTACTTGTTCATCGCTGCGAGCCATTTTGCCTTCAGAAACAATCATGTCGAGAAGATTGCCTTGCGAGGCGGCTTCCTGCAATGTTTCAAGTGCTGAATTCGCTCCTTCAGAGAATTGTTGTGGCATAGTATTATTTCTCCTCTGTTTGTTTTATGTTGAGTTGTTCAGTATTGCTTATGACAGTTTGAAGAAGTTCTTCAAGTTTGTCATTGCCGTCTAATTTTGCAAGCAAATCAGTAAGTTTTTTACGTGCATCCATGAGCTTGCGTAGGGGCTGTACCTGACGGGCTATATTTGCAGGGTTGAAGTCATCCATATGGTTGAAATTCAACTCTACATTCATCTGAGTTCCATCATTTTGCAACTTGTTGTCAACACGCATTGCCAAGCGAGGATTGACAGAATCTAATACATCATTGAAATTATCGCGGTCAATTTCAGTAAACTTCCGCTCTTTTAATTTAGGCAGCGGTTGTGAGGGCTTGCCTGAAAGGTCGGCCAAAATACCGACGACAAAAGGCAATTCTTTTTGTTGCGAAGCACCGCCAGTTTCAACATCATAGGTGATATGAACTCGTGGAGGTCGAACACGGTCGAGCTTGTGCTGTGTACTCTCTGCCATACGTATCCTTTCGGTAAATGTGAATAATGGTTGCCGACGTTATTTGCTTAACTTTCAAACTATTATCTGTGCATTTGTGTCGGCATGGATTACAAGAATGCAAAACTACAATTAGTCCGACGCATAGCAAAATATTTTTAATTAATTACAAATATTTTTTATTTTACTAAGTATCAAAACCGTTGTATTGTTTTAAACTCTTGTGTTCAGGCATTTTGGACTGACATGGAGCCATTAATTGAAATAACATAATTAGTAAAAGTTTAGTTTTCGACAAATGGAGTCATAATTGTGTTTTTTCAGATAATTGCCACTTGCATTAGGTTGAACAATTGCAATATAGCACAGCATAAATAACAGTCAACTCTACAAAACCTCTCTATGTGATTGAGCGGTACAGCGCACGGCAAGCCAATATTTATGAATAAGCCCACTCCAAAAAGGTATTTTATGAGCCCACTCCGAAAAGTCGGGTAAAAACCATAGATATTCAGCCGTTAAATTTCAATATCACATTTGTTTTCAAACTAACAGAAAAATATGGTAATACTTGTTGATAAATATAGTTGCACATCTCGCTTACTTTTATTATATTAGCCATGTATTGCAACTACTTAGCGTGCATTTATTATGTTCAGAAAATCAAACTCTCATCCGCAAATGAACATTTTTACTAATGTTCATTCAATGCTTCGAGAAAACGAGTGCAAAATCTATGACAACCCTAAACATTGGCATAATATCTTCCGTGAGCATCTGCTCAATACCATTGATGAAGAACTCTTTGGAGTTCTCTTTGACAATTCAACCGGAGCCCCAAATTATCCGGTTCGTATTATCTTAGGAATGACTCTGCTGAAAGAAGCATATAATTGCAGCGATTCACAACTCTTTGAGCGTTGTCAATTTGACATGCTCGCGCGAGCCGCGCTCGGCTTGTTCAATATGAACGATCCATTGCCAAGCCAATCCACCTATTATTTTTTGCGCAAACGCATCGTTGAGCATCAAGAGCGCATCGGAGAAGACCTGATGGGAGCAATGTTCAAATCAGTTACGCGCAAGCAAATCAAGGAGCTCGAGGCTGTCGGCATATCGACTGAGTCGGCAAGCGCCGCCGACACCGACTTTGCGGCGCCTGCCATAGAAGCAGCTAAAGAGGTTATGTGTCGAACACTTTCAAGAGCTTCGCTAGACGGCGGCTATCACACTCCTGACAATGACGAATACTGCAAGGGCATAGATATGATATACAGCGGCTTGCAGGGT
>JBDHXA010000125.1:0-4439 GCA_039810485.1 Chlorobiota bacterium
ATCGTTCGCATAGCCAACTTCGTGGCAGAGCCATGTCAAAGGGCGCCAGAAATCGCATAAAAAGCGATTATTATCGCATATATCTGGCAGAAATATGCCGGTTTCAATCAAAGCTCCGACAATTATTATCATCATAGATCACATATTGTTGTTTTGCATGGACTTTTAAATAAAATAAAGAATTTTATTATCTTTATTTTAACTTCCTTCAATAAAATAAACCCCCTTTTAAGAGGGGGCTCATTATTTTAATCTGTTTTTTTATTTCCAAATCAAAGTCGTATTTTCGCTCACGATCACTACGATTATCATTTTATATTCTCTTTCATTATTAAAGGAAAGGCATGAAAACAATAAAGGCGCACTTTGCAAGCCGCACTGCTAAGCTGTTTCTTAGCATAGCAGTAATTAGTATGTTTTTTATGGGTTGTAGCAACAATAATTCACCGACAAACAATACGCCTGCACTGACTAAAGCAGTATACGTCGCAAATGAAGATGACGGAACCATATCTGTTATTGACGCAGATAAAGGTGTTGTTGTCAAAACAATAGACCTAATGGACGGCAAAGAAATGTATATGGCTCATAATGTGCAAGTTGCTCCAAACGGCAAAACTACGTGGGTTACAGCAATGCCAATGACAGACGGAGCTTCTGATCAAATCATTGTAATAAATACTGCAGATTACTCTATCAAAACAAGAATAAACACCGGGGCTCATCAGCATTTGGCCCACGTTGTATTGGACGATAATTCAACGTTTGCTTATGCAGTTGCTAATGAAGGAAATAAGGTATTTAAAATTGATGCAAGCCAATTTACTATCGTTAAGAGTTATGACTTCCCTGATTCAACGCAGCCTCACGGTTTGAGATACAAAGACGGTAAACTGTACGTTGCTTGCATGGGTTCTAAGAGTATCGCT
This sequence comes from Chlorobiota bacterium, assembly GCA_039810485.1. GTDB lineage: Bacteria > Bacteroidota > Ignavibacteria > Kapaibacteriales > UBA961 > JADZAA01. The sequence continues at coordinate 930 of JBDHXA010000125.1, forward strand.
GTCATTGATGTAAATGCGGGGACAATAAGCTACGTGCAATTGGGCGGGATTGCAGTCCAAACTGCTGTAACTCAAGATGGCAAATATGTTTTCGCTTCCCTCTATGATACCAAGCAAATAGCTGTTTACAATATTCAAACCGGTCAACTGGCAAAAGTTGATTTGCCTAATGTCGCTCAAGGACCTATTCAAATGTATCCAACGCCAGACAGTAAATCTTTATATATCTGCGATCAAGGTGAAACATACAGCAGACCTGCGTCGAACAAAGTTTATGTTTACGATATTGCCGGACAATCTATAACCCAGACGATCACAGTGGGCAATGCAGCCCACGGCGTTGTAGTAAACAACGATGGATCCAAAGCATACATAACCAACAAAAACGACAATACAGTTTCTGTAATTAATATAAGCACAAATAGCGTCGAGAAAACTATTCCGGTCGGAGAACAGCCGAACGGCGTTAGTTACTGGTATTCTGTAAACGGCGTTACGGCAGGAATGAAATAATCACAAAAGCCAAATATTAATGCTAATCTCAATCTCCTTAATACTATGCTAAGGAGATTTTTTTATTCTATACAAAATTATCCGGTTAAATAATAATTGCTAATATTAAAATTGAATGCGGCACATTTTACCATCCTGCACTATCTTTATTTTTTCTTAGTTGTGCTTGATGAATAAGCTCATCTATACAATTTTGCAACATAACGACTTGCGTTTGTTTTCCTATGGCAATTATTCTATCTGAACCGGTAAGAGCTAGGATTTCGCAAACAATTTTTGAATTTACAGCTTCAATGACTTTTGCTTTTATAGTAATATGCTCGCCTATGGCAGCCATTGCACAATGACGAATTGATATTTCAGTTCCTACTGCATTTTCACCTTCATCAAAATATGGCTCTATTGCACGACGCGCGGCAAGTTCGGCATGATATGCTAGCCAAAACGTAGAATAAACAGGATGAATTTCTTTTCTGTCAAGAACTGCTGCATATTCTTGCCGAACAACTATTTCTACAATTCCAAGACCATTAATTATTTCATTTTTCATTGATTATAGACAATCTTTTTTTTTCGCAGATTTTCAAACTGTGATTTTGGGTGTATGGCAAATGTAATTTTTTATGAATCTGTTAATTTAACACTTATGCGACACGAAGATTTTAATTGATTTTTAATGTGTAATTAATAGTTGAACTCGCTGTTTTCCTATCACTAATATATATGCTCCAGACGATAAATTTCTCACAATTATTTGGTTGCTACCTGTAAATAATCCAGACATAACTGTTTCGCCAAATATATTTACTAATGAATATGGTGTTTCACAAGGATTAGAACTTCGCATACAAACATCATTTTCTGCCGGGTTAGGCGTAACTTCTACATTATCGGTTAGATACAAATCCGATACGCTGTTTGCAATGCAATCATTTGGCGCATTAAACGTAGGATTTCCAAGCGATTTGAACATTCCAACGCCGTCGGCGCAACGACCTAAAGAAACATCGGCTGTTTGCTCGCCAAAAGTAATGCTGTCCAGCGTAATGCCATCGGCAGTAGAAAGCATTAATTGCTCGCCGTTAGACGATAATTTAAAATTAACATGAATATATTGTTTTGTGGTGCTGTCTTCGTCTGCCCATACAGTCAAGAAACTTTTTGGCAATATTATGCTGTTTGTCGGAAATACAAATTTTTGAGGTGTAGAAAATTTATCGGTAAGATACAGACCGAACAAATCTATTGCTCTGTCAGTTGTATTGTAAAATTCTATCCAATCCTCGTGCTTTCCTTTCTCATTGACCGCACCGGTCGCATTTGACGCAAGAAATTCATTTATAACTATTTCACCAGTTTTAATCTGCGATGATTGAGCTGTGATCGTAAAATATTCATGTTCGGCACGCTCGGGCAGGAATACTCCTGCTTTGTCATTCTCAGCATAGAAATAATACTGAAGCTCGTCATCTTTCATTTCAAACGTGCAGCCATATATGCCATCGCCAGCGCTCCCATCTCCATGCTCGCCATCATCCAACATTTGTACTCGCTTAAATTTTCCGTCCTTGGCAAACCTTGTTCCCGCATATATTTCAACATCTGTTGTATTGGACACAACGGTTAATGCTATCATTTTTCCTTTTTCAACAGGTCTTGGCATAGAATGTTGAATTTCCGGCTGCGCAACTTTTATTTCTTCAATATTAGACAAATAATTTGCTCTTGCGGTCATAATAGTTTCTATGCCCGGAATTTGATATGCTCCAATATTTATATTGTCAGATAATGACTGCTCAAATTGTTCATTGCTAAAAAATTTATTATTATCTTCTTTTACTGATTCACGAATTTGATTGCGCAATGCATTTGCTTCGTCGAGATAATTTTTTGAAACAATATCGTCTCTTAGAATTGTGCGCAAATGAGCATAAAATTGCCACCTATATCCTGCATTATTCATCACAATATTAATGAGCGGCCAGTATTTGTCTTTTGCATGTATTTCAGGCGATAATTGAGAAAGAGTTTGCAATGTTTGCGCCCCCATGCTTGTATTTGAACTGCCGGCAAAAGGGAAGCCGCCAAAAGACATATTAAAATCCCACATTATTGGGTTAAAACGTCCGGTTGCGTCTTTGTAGAGATAATAATTCTGACAGAACACTCCCGAGTACGAATCTAAATTCAAAAATGCGGTATTAAGCGCGAGCATCCATAAGACACGATCGGCATCAACGACCTTTTCAAATGATGACGGCGAATTAGTAAGTGAGTCGCAGAGATTTGCTAGATCCTCCCAACCGTAAGATGATTTAATTTCGTAGTTGGAATAATACAATGTTGTATCAGCACCTAAATATCGTAAATTACTTTTTATCTGCGGAGTTGGGATGACCGCCGGCGAGCAACTTACAAACGTATTCTTCGATGAATAAAAATGGTCTGAACAAAACTGTTTGTTTATCGTTTCAGTATTTGCATAAAGACCTATATACTCTCCATTTATATAAACTTTTGCATAATTTGCACGAGGTGCGTCCATATATTTTCCAACAATGGAATAAGAGAGCACTTCGCGAATCATCGAAGGATCAGAAAAGCAATTTGCTAATTTAATAGTTTTAAATCCTTGATAATTTTGCTTTTTATATTCGTCTAATGAAATATTAAACGGATTTTTTTTATACGTCGAATCATAAGAACTATTGCCTTTGTATTTTACTCCTACCGAATCATATTGCACATCGTTAATGATGACACTTTGCGCCATAAGATATCCGCCGCCGCCTTTTTTTAGCGTGTCTAGTCGATAGTCCCAATCCGGTTGAGAAAATATTAAATTAATTTTCTGAATTGTATGAATATCATAAAAATTTTGCTGAGAAAATATTGAAGGGACAAATCCAAACATTAATAACGCAGATTCAACAGTGAAGTGCAACGGATGAAATAAATAAAGAGTTGGTTTAAGTGTCATAGTTCAACAACCCAACG
>JBDHXA010000126.1:0-4279 GCA_039810485.1 Chlorobiota bacterium
GAGACGCATAGACAACCGTCCAAGGAAAATACTTGGATGGAAAACTCCAATTCAAGTATTTACTGATAATTACAAATGTGTTGCACTTCAGTGTTGAATCCGCCCTCTTAGAAGATATGTTTTTTTGAAAAAAAGCAAATCTTTCGTCTACAATTTTTATAAAATACCTTTTCGGAGTGGGCTCATAAATGAAGCACAATATTCGAACTAAATGCTTTATCTAAGAGGAATGAATCGCGTTGTTTGAGAATAATGAATAAAAAAAATAATGACATACTTTTCGGACATTGGCTCCCGAATTATCCCAAACACGAAAGCAAGTTTCAAATGAAGCACTTGCATCAGCAGCTACTGCATTGTGAATATTGCGTTTTGAATATAGAAATATAGCTGTAAAATTGAAATATTCCTTTGCTATCGCGCTATGTTGAGCGTTGTGCTTTGCTTTTCTTTGCCGTCGGTGGCTGTAATCATATAGATGCCAGCTGAAATGTTGTTGCAATTGGCTCTATAAACGCCCTCTTGCGTCTGCTCCAATGTCAGAAGCTTCTTGCCTGTCATGTCAGATAAATAGACAGAAAGAGGCGGAACAGAACCGCTAACCGAGCCAATTTCTACATATAATTCCTGACGCGCTGGGTTGGGACGTACCGTAACAATTTCAAAATAACCAATAGAATCGCGGTGCAATTCGGGCGTATTCTCAATACTAATCACTATAGGCTTAGGCTCTATAACTGCTCGGGCAATCTCATTATGGCTTGCGCCAAATGCCGTGATTTCAGGCTTAATTTCCGCTTCGTTTTTGCCGCCAGTTAATGCAAGAAAGTCATAATTTCCTATTTTTCCATTTTGAACACTCATCGAAGGAATATCGTATTCTAATGAGGCTATGCAGTTAGGCAGAATTACCGCAGGCGGATCATTGACCATGCCGACCGTTGTTCCATCCCATGTCAGCTTAATATGAAAGTAATTAACTTTAAGCTTAGCTAATAGTGCGCCTTCTAATGATTTGACGTTCAGATCCACTTTTACCGCATCGCTCAATGTCTTGCTTGCAGGGATGGTTATTTTTTGTTTTCCAGATAGGTCGAGAAGTTCAAATACGGCAAGCGTCTTCGGCGCATCAACTGTGTAAGAGCCCGTGTTGGAGCATTTTGCTTCAGAAGTTATATTTACACTAAATATGCCGCTGGTGTCAGGCGGATTGAGCTTATAAGAGCTGTTGGTCGCGCCGCTAATTTTATTTCCACTTGGATCAACCCATTGATAGGTTTCACCTTGCACAGGTTTATCTACTGAAAGCGTTGCTGTTTCTTCGTCGAACGTAATAGTTGGGTCCGGCAAGGGATTGACAGTTATTTTAACATGATTTGTATCATCTTTTTTGCAGCCGTTTCTTGACACAATACAGTAGTATTCGCCGGATGAATTCACGCTTATATTATTATCTACACCTATTTTTATATCTTTGTTGTTGCTTAAGTCTATTTTATGCCATTCATAGTTGTTGTCGGACCCATTGTCGATATTTGTTAGCGTTGCTGTTTCTCCTGCGCACATAGTTGTCTTGTCGGACGTAATCGCCGATGACGGCTCCGCAGTTATGGTGATTAGTTTATCAGAGCTGCCGTTGCATCCGTCGCTGCTTTTTCCTGATGCTCGCAACGTAACACTGCCGGCGCTATTAAATGTTATTGTTATCGGTGTTTTACTGATGTCTGAAGTTGTAATCAATTCGTTGCCTTCGATTATCTGCCATTCTGAAAACGTCCCATTTGAAACATTCGCATTATAGTTAGCATTTTGTTTGCTAAGACAGACTGATTCATTTCCAACAATATTAATTGTCGGAGCATTGCCTTGATTAATAGTTATATTAGCATAGGCATCGCAAAAGCCTATTTTCTTGCCCGTTACGTAGTACGTACCGTAAGAAGATACACTGCAGTTTGGGTTGCTGCCTAAATCTTTTCCCGATTCATCTTTCCATACATAGCTGTCAAATCCTTGATCGGCTTTAAGAAGTAGCGTCTCTCCATAGCAAATTACGGTTTTGTCGCATTTTATCGTTATGTTATTATTAGAAGATAAAATATTAATTGTAATCGAAACGGGGCCTGTTTTATTGCCGTCGCTGTCTTCCGCTGTTACAGCAACTGTAAAAGTTTGATTTTTAGTGCCAGACACGGTTATAAAACTGTCTCCTGCATTTCCTCCATTAACCTTTTGTAGCCCCCCGTTACCTGGTGCTATGCTCCACACGTATTTATATCCTGTTGGGTATTTATTTCTATCGCTAAATGGATTGCCACCAGATGCTGTAACATTTAATTTACGACTTTCTCCGACACAAAGATTTATTGGTTTTTTGTCGTTCGTTTCCAACTTGATTTTATCTGTATTTGACGATTTTGTTGTGAAATTTCGAATCCCCAGCACTGCTCTTTGGTTGGATACCGAATCATAGCATAGCATCCATGTATATGTCTTGCCAGGTTGCAATAACGGCAATTCTAATATAGTTGCGTTTTTCTCGTAATCTTGTTTCGATATTAAAGTGTCTACAATTGGATATGGTTTATATTTTAATAAATTATCTTCCGTTTGAGTGCCTTCGGCAAGATAAAAGTAATATGACTGTCTGTTTAGCAGGCATTGATGCCAGATAAAACTATAATTTGCAGTATCTATTTCATCATTTCGGATGGGCGATAACAAGGTGGGAATGACCGTTATCTTGTATGTTGCCGTTGTTGTTTCCGGCTGACTATCGGGTGGTGTTTTGAGAACTGTGATGAGAGTTCCATTTTCTCTGCCTCTGATTATCATTTGTTTATTTGTGTCAGGTCCATTGTAGTTTGTGAGAATATCATCGTCCTTGTATGGGGCCGTCCAGCGCAGATAATTGTCACTGTCACCGTAAATTTTAAAACCGTTTTGATTAGATGTAACCGGGGATGCTTTTCCATTGTTGGAATATTCCCATGCTGCCTTTGAATAAACATATTTTTCTTCAGGAATCATAATCTCGAACCTTAATGTTTTTGAAACGTTATACATGCCGCCATATATTGTAGTGTCAACTATAATGCTGTCGCGGATGGTGTCTTTTTGGGGAGGCCCGTTTAACGCGCTAATATCAGCCCGAAAAATGCCACTTTCAGTTGCAGAATATAGATAGTTGTCAAGCAAAGCAAGAGAAAAAACTCTCTTTCTGCCCATATTATATGTTACATCGGCAGTGTCACCATCTGGCGATACTTTGAAAACGCTTCCCGAGTTGTCGTTGGACTTATCTCCGACAAAAATGTTCTGTGACTTTTCATCGCCGACTAAACAAATTTCTCTGTTTTTTAATTTGCTAAATTGCGTAAGAGTTTGACCGTTGTTTGTTATTTCAAAAATCCCTTCGTAAGAACCTACATAAATTTTGCCGTTTACTTTGCAGAAAGAATAGCAATGTTGAGCTTTTTGAGCAGATATTTTTGACCAGTTTTGCCCGTTGTCAGAGCTCGCATAAACTCCTTGATTTTGTGTGGCCGCGTATATCGTGCTTCCAGAACCGAGAAAACTTCTTACTATATCTTGAACGCCATTCGTTTGACTCCAAGAATAACCGGAATCTGTTGAGCGATAAATGCCTCCATTATTAGTCCCGGCCAAAAGGTTGTTGTTTAACTTCGCCAACGCTTGAACGCTAATGCTTGACGGTAAGCCGTTAGTTATTTGCGACCAAGAATTACCTACGCCTTTATATAACCCTTGTGTCAGTGTGCCAGCATACAGAGAAACCGAATCACGGAGTAAAGAGCCAATAGAATATGGGTTGCCGTTGTTCGGATATATTCCATTTTGATAAAATGCGTATTTATTTTGTTGGATAAATATATCGCTAATTTTATTGTTTGCACTGCTTGCTCCCGCATATAATTTATCACCATAATTGTATAAACAATTGATTGACAACGATAAATTCACATCATCATCAATAGGAATCTTTTCCCATATTGTTTGCGCACTTGCTGTGCTGTGCACATATAAGAACAACGCAAAGATTAATAATGTTTTCATAGTACTTGCTCGGATTATTTATACTAATGAATTAGTCGCTAAAAAGGTGGGATGTTATATGCAAAAATAACATAAAATGAGCCCACTCCGAAAAATCTGGTAAAAAAAACCATAGATATTCAGCCGTTAAATTGCAATATCGCATTTGTTTTCAAACTAACAGAAAAATATGGTAATACTTGTTGATAAATATAGTTGCACA
>JBDHXA010000127.1:0-3843 GCA_039810485.1 Chlorobiota bacterium
AGCAGTTTTACCTCTTGAAAGCTAATATCTACAAGATAGGGGAGCAACTATAAAAATCGTTTAGGACAGGATTGATACAGAATTAAGATACACCATATTTTACTGTTGCTTATTACGTTAATTTCTCTCTTAATTACAAAACTGCCATACGTAATTTATTTATTTTCTCTTTTATTATTCGCCAAGCATCAAAACAGGAACTGAAGTCGAAACATTGCCGTGGCGTATGCGAATATAGTACGCGCCAGCAGGCAGGCCCGAACAATCCCATATAAGTGTGCCGTTGTAATCCGACGATGACTGAAGCGTTATATGCTCGCCGCGTTCAACCAGGCCGCCATAGGCATTATAAACCTCGCAATCTGATGGGTTGAAATCCAAACTGCGATCCCAATATACTGTGGCATGAACCGCTTTGCGAGCCGGATTCGGATACGGTGGAAAGGCATACACTGAATTGCGGCTCTCCTCTGTCTTTGTCTCTGACACTCCCGCAACAACCATGGCGCTGTCGTACGTCATTCGATATACATTAATAAGACCATCTTCAGTGTTATTAAAGTAGTATGCAACATTTGCGTTCTTGGCATAGCCAATTCCGCCTAGTAGTGAGCCCGGAGTATTGGCGGCTTTCATAGAGCTTATTGTTTCAGGAGTACTGCAATACAGCATACGACTGCCGATTACATCCCAATAACTATGTGATAGTAAAATTTGATTGCCTAATGTTAATAAATAATATATTGTTCCACCAGAAATATTTAGCGTATCCTGCAGCCATGCGCGGCGTTCCATATCATACACATAGATATTCGCCTCCTTTCTTTGTATGCCTTCATTGCGGGCGCAGATAATGTATTTCCCATTTATCATAATTTTTAAGTCATCCATATACTCAGGAATAAATGATTTGAGCGCGGCACGGTCGTTTATATATTCCTCAGCTATTTCCCAATTAAATCCTTTGTCTATTGAATATGCAAGCTGAAACGAGGGCTGCACACGATAATTTATCATCCACGACCATAAAGTGTCGCCGTTGCGCCATAACGATGATATTAATAATGAATCATATTTTTTTTGAACGATAAAATTAAATAGAGTGTCATATTTCAATACTGCAAAACCAAATCCAAAATATTTGTATGAAGATATAATTACTATTGCATCGGAAAATCGGAAAGCAGCCGGAGAAAAATTTATCTCCATATTCGGAGCATTCTTTGGTATGCTATGATAAGTTTCCCCAAAATCCTTAGTATAAAATACAGTGTCAGTTGCATCTCTAAATACCTTTTTGACAAAACCTACACCACTTTTTTCAAAACAAAAAGGAGAAATATAAAGATTGTTTTGATGTGCATCCGGATTGAAGTACTGCGGCAGCCACGTTGTGCCGCCATCGGTGGTGCGATATATCCTGCCCGACTCAATTCTCGAGATAAAACCTGTGCTATCATCTAACCATTGACTGTAACCTAAGTCAAACTTTGTAAAATATGGAAAATTTGATATTGTTTTCCATGTTTTGCCTGCATTAGGCGACAGCATTATCGTATTCGAGTATCCTACGCCGATAATACTGTCGCTGCCTTTCATTGCCATGCCGGTAAAGAAAGCAAAACTGTTGAATCGCTCAGTGCCTTCTATTGTTTGACGCGCAAGAACGCCGCCTTCTAACTTAGAAGTAATCGGAATAAAATACAGATATGCAGGAATTATTGCTTGGGTTTTCGTTACATAAACTCCTGATTCGCCTGCCACAAACGGCCCCGCTAATGCTGCAAGCGGCAGCCATGTTGAGCCTCCATCGCTGCTTGCTGTCAATTTGCCGGCAATCTGAGCGTAGAGAGTATCGCGAGCCAATGCTACATTTGTCGGAGCAGGGCAGCCCGAGCACATGCCCGCAACAGACAAATCACTTGTTTTCAACAGTTTGCGTGTAGAGGCGTCAAACTGCCACAATTTGCCGCCGGAGCCGCCTGCATAGAGTATTCCTTTCCAATACGCAAGTGTTTCTATTTTAGCATCCGCTTCGGGCGTTGCGCTATCTTGCGGCTGCATTTCAGCATCAAAGAAATAGAGCGACGCTCCGGCTGCAATGCATATCTGAGTGTTGAATACTGCTATAGCTGACGCTTTAGGCATAGTTTCCGGCAAATTAATCGCTTTCCAATTGTGCGCATTATCGCGAGAAACAATTGTGCGCCGAGAATTGGTAATGCCTGCAAACAAAATGTCGTCCGAAGACATCCCTATTATGCTTTCATTTTCTGCTCCGACTACGATGCGTCGCCAACTTTTGCCGTCATCGTAAGATATGGTCAATATTCCGGCATTGCTATATGCTGCTATTACTGAATTATGTGCCAAACAGCCCAAATATGCAAAATCAATGCGCTCATAGCGGAAGCCATCGGCGACGCTGCGCTGAAAAGACACTATGTAAAAAACTATGCAGATTAATATTAAAGAAAAAATATGTTTCATGGAAGTACAAAATTTGGTGAGAAAATATGAGGCGACAAAAAGCCGACACATTACATTGAATTTATTGACATTTGTCCATAAAACACGGCGATTTCCAGCCGTCAGGCGGGTTCAATGGAATTATTGGAAATTCATCAGGACATTCACTCGAACCATCCAATGTCTTTCCTATGAATGTTCTTACAATTTTTGGATTTACTTCGCTATAATCAATGCAAACCGACCATGTGCTTCGGCATACGCCGGTTTCTGTGCAATTTTTAACATACATAACCTGTTTAGCTGAATCATTTTCGATGTATTTGCACACGGCTCTCTCTAATGTGAATGTCATTGCGCTATAGCTTCCGCATGGCGGTATAAGGGTAGGATACAGACCATTCAGTTGATTTAATAATGAGGTCAATATTATATCATCTCTCAAAGGATTAATAAAAAATGCAATAAAACAATTAGGATCAAAGAAGGAGTAACCAGTGACGTTGGTAAAAAGAATGCCTCCAGGTGATAAAAACCAGCAATATTCAATAGTAATTGTGCAGGGAGGAGTTGTAGGCACAGTGATGTTTGTTGTTAAAGGACCATTCCAGCCCGACGGGCATTGAGCCGATGCTGTTTGAGGCAACGCGACAAAACCGACAATAATAAGCAATAATGCAGCGAAAAGTAAAAACAAATTTTTCATAATGATAACCCCGAAAAAGGAAAATAATAGATTTAAGAAAGAAAATTCATTTGAATAATGGAAGATTTTCTTTTTTTCGGGGCGGCGAATGAATGTTGATTGTAAAGAGGTAGCTTAACCCAAATATCGTTTTGGGTTTCGAGTTTCGAGTCTCGAGTCTCGAGTCTCGAGTCTCGAGTTTCGAGTTTCGAGTTTCGAGTTTTGGGCATAGTCATGACAACACCTTCTATTTGTGCCGCAGAGCTCATTTGCAAGCGCAATATACCATTTTATATGTTCTAAAAAGAAAAAATTATTTTGGCTGCAGACATCGGCAAACGCTTAATTTTTAACTTTTGTACTTATCATCTCATTAACTGAATAATTTCTGCTATTATGATGTGAATTTAAGCAACATTAAATAGCGTGTACATTACGAGTTGTCAGCAATGTATTTCTTAATAAGAAGCAGAAGTTTTATTTCCGAACGACAAATTCGGCAATGCTAAAAATAAGCATTGCCGAATTGCAATATGAGCGTTCAACTCTATAAACGGGCATTAAATGTTACAGAAATATATGGTTCATTTGATCCAGCGTTAAAACATTCTACATCAATCCTGTCCTAAACGATTTTTATAGTTGCTCCCCTATCTTGTAGATATTAGCTTTCAAGAGGTAAAACTGCT
>JBDHXA010000128.1:0-3773 GCA_039810485.1 Chlorobiota bacterium
TCAGACAGTATTTCCCTAAAAAGCGAGAGCTTTTATCAGTAGAAGATGATGAACTTACAGAGGCAATGAGACGCATAGACAACCGTCCAAGGAAAATACTTGGATGGAAAACTCCAATTCAAGTATTTACTGATAATTACAAATCTGTTGCACTTCAGTGTTGAATCCGCCAATCTGCGGCTTAATACCGGACGACTATAACGGCATTAGTAAAGCAAATGCGATTTATTTGCTTATAGCAAAATTATAATTTTTGGCAGGAAAATCAGCAGATGTTATTTGGAAAACAATTTTTTATTTCGAAAGCAATTTAGCATAGTATGATGTTCTCAACATTATGACAAATGTTGAGCGGTGCTGCGTAGTAGGCTGTGCAAATTATAAGCGCTCTATTTGTACTTTATTGCAGGCAGTATCTTTTTTACCATTTTAGGGATGGTTTCAAGTGCTTTATCAATATCGCGGTAAAGATTTTTTGCCTGATGCTCCATATCTGGCAATTTCATTTCTACATCGTAGATATAGACATTCAGCGACATCTTGCCGCCTGATTGAATATTGAAATTGCCGGTGATAACGCGAGGAATTTTCAAACGCTCGGCAGCTTTCCATTTATCTGTTTCATATTGAGGATTGCTTGGGTTTAGATTCATCTCTGCCAATACTTCTGCTACACTATCGCTTGGCACTATTACAAAATCTTTATGTTCGGGGTCTTCTTGCTGCAAAGCGCTGGCTAGCGAATCTGAAAGGCGCGTACACCAAACATTATATTCGAGCTGACCGTCCATGTTGCGAAAGGGAAATACGGCCACGCGCTCTTGAGCGGCAAGCGCAAAAGGCAGCAAAAGTACGACTGCGAACAACATTGTTCGGAATAAGATAAAAAAACTGCGATTCTTCATACATTATGCTCCTTCGAGATGTTCGTCTACATATCGTTTTGCCTGATAAAATTCATCCGCTATGGGCTTTTGCATTGAGATGGCTTTGTCCCATTCGCCGTTTTTAGCATAGCTCATTAATTCTATGCCCATCGCCGACAAGCGCTCTAATCCAAATTGGGCACATGAGCCCTTCATAGTATGTGCAAAACGATACAAATCTTGATTGTTGCGCTCTTCGATGAGTCGAGGTAGCTGCGTTTTAACATCTTCAATCCATGTTTCAAGAAATTCCGGCAGAAGCTCCAAAATAAAAGGATCGGTTGGCATTTCCATAGAATATTCCTAAATAAATGCGAGTATTTGCATTTGAAATGATGCTTGCTGTATAGTATTGGCAGAATGTAAATATAAAGCGCGAAGATTGCTGTAAGCCGAATTCTGTCTTTTCCGGTATAAGCGGAAGAGCCGGCAATGTATCTGGGAGCAGCGTCACCGCTGCCCTCTTGCGGCATACCCAAAGACGCTTTTGCAAAAAGTCGCTTTTGACTATTGCAAATGACGAGCGAACAGCCCGTCTTGCCAGCAGAAACTGACATAAATCATCTTCCTATTTTGCCTTGCTCCGCGTGGGGCTTGCCGTGCCGCTGCAGTCGCCTGCATGCGCGGTGAGCTTTTGCCTCGCCGTTTCACCCTTGCCTCCATGACACTTTTTAAAAAGCCGGATTGGCGGTTTGTTTTCTGTGGCGCTTTCCGTCGACTTTCTGCTTTGCGGCAAATCATCGCCTTCGCGTTACGAAGCACGCTGTTCTATGGAGTTCGGACTTTCCTCATTGCTGCCGAGTGTATGCGGCTATTGCAATGTAGCCGGCCGCAATCCCCGCGCTTAAAAATTTAAGATAACGATAATTTCCCTCACAACCTAATTTATGCCAATGACAATGCCAAATTCACGAGATTATCAGGTTGTAAAAAGTAATTTTTATTTCTCAATGATTCTTTACTTCACGCAACAGTGCGTTCTGTCAGCAATTCAGCGCAATATCATTATTTACAAATAATCTACATGCCTATATCAGCTCGCTTGGCGGCACGAATAGTATGCGCCCGCAATGCTCGCAATAATAGAGTTTGTCTTGATAAGTGCGAATTTCAACAACTTTTTGAGGAGGCACTTTGTTGTAGCAGCCAGAGCAGGAATTTCTGCGAACGGAAGCTGCCGGCTCGGCATGAAATGTGCGAATACGCTCGTATTCATCTTGCGCATTGCTCGAGAGCGAGTCCATAACCACACGCCGCTCGGCAGTCAATTCTTTTAGATGCGCTCCATGCTCTTTAGAATGTTCATTTAATTCGCGCTCTTTTACTTCCAAATCTGATTGAGCTTCGCTGAGCGCTTGCTGACGCTCCTCCATCAAAGACCGTAAATTCTCCTCTGTTACATTGGTTGTTCGCTGCTCATTATTTATACGGCTGCGCTCAATTTTGATTGTTTCCATTTCTTGAGTAATTGCGTCGAACTCGCGATTATTCCGCACGTTAAATTGTTGTTCGGCGTATTTTTCTTCTTTGTCATGCAATTCTTGAAGTGCTATTGCAGCTTTAGAACGCGAGTCAAGCAATTGATCCAATTGCTGTTTCACTTCTTCTACGGCTTCGTTTCTCTGCCTTACTTCTTCTTCTATGGCCTTGACTTTATCGGGCAAATCGCCAAGCTCTTGGCGTATTTCATCTAATTCTGCATCTAATTTTGCCAATATTGCTATTGATTGCATTTGTGTCTCGCTTGAACTCATAGAAACTATCCCAAACTGTATATAAATTGTATGTTTTCAATTGTTTAGAATTTCATCTTATGCTGTGTATTTCAATGGATTAGTATTCGTTAGCGCCGTTGTTGCGGTTATGGCATTATCGGTCAGCAAACGCAATTCCTGCGCAAGTCCGCTTGGCACAAATTGTTCAATCTCATAATGCCCTACAGAAATTAACGCACAATGCTCAATTGCTGCAAGATATCCATGATATTTTACATCGGCTGTAATAAAGGCGTCTACTCCAGATTCAATGACTTTGTCCAAATATGAAAATCCGCTGCCGCAAACAATTGCCACAGAGCTAATCCGCTCTTGTTCATTTTTTGCGGCGAAAATTACCGGCGCATTGCAAGCGTTGCTTACTTTGTCAGCTAATTCTTTGGGCAGCAAATGGTTTTGCAATTTCCCCACAACCCCCATTCCAAAATTTGACCAATTCTTATGCGGCACTAGCGGCGTGCAATCTTGAAGGTCAATTTTAGCGCTCATCAATGCGTTTGTGCCCCGTGGATGAGCATCATAATTGGTATGAATTGCAATAACAGCAATCTCGTTTTTGATAAGCCGAGCGACCAAGCGGCCTGTGCGGTCATCATCTGTAATCGTCTTCAACGGACGGTATATCAGCGGATGGAACGTTACTATGCAGTCAACTCTAAGTCTTCGTGCCTCTTCCACAACTTCATCGGTTACGTCAAGAGTAACCATTACCGACGAAATAGTTGTGCGTCCTGCTTGTATTTGCAACCCAATTGCATCGCCTTCCACCGCAGTTTCCGCAGGAAATTCGGATTCGATAAGGCGTAAAAACTCGCGGAGCTGCATGGAGATTTAGAAGAATTAGTGAGGAGCAATGAGGAACATTTCTACAAAATTAGGAAATGGCCGACACTTACCCAATATTGTAAGCATATATTAGCATCATGCTTGATTTTTCAGACAAGAGAATGCGAGGCAAAAAAATCAAAAAAACGCCTGATTTTATGAATAGATAACAATAGCGTCCTAAACGTTTATAGAAAGAGGGCAAATTAAGTAACTCTAATTATCTTAGAGGTTGAACAACAAAATT
>JBDHXA010000129.1:0-3727 GCA_039810485.1 Chlorobiota bacterium
CAAGCAACTGCATCAATGGTACGGGGAGGGCGCTCGTTCGGTAGTCGGAAAACTCATCAACCCGCCGAAGAAAATCACACCTCAACCGCAAAAGCTGCTCGGCAAGCCCAAGCACCCGCTGGTTCAAAAAATCATGAAATTGCCACCCGAAAGACGCATTGAATTCATTCAGAGATTCGAGGCTTGCGGGTCTTTTAATCGTTAACTTCCAGGAGTAAAAATGTCTGATATTGGGTATAACACGGTTGAATCACTGGCTAATAGAACGGACAAACCTATAATGTTTCATGTGTCGCTGTATATCGTTACTGACTTGCTTGATTCATATAGTCTTTATTTCACGTTTGACGATGTTAATTTTTACTATGTACAACGTGAAAATGGTCGCCGGAAGCTATACAGGACATTAGACGCTGCTTATGTCGATGTTTGTAAGATTGATGGTTTGAATGGTGTTATGTTGGTTACGTCGGAACGAAATTCTGTTGGTGCTGAATATTCTGCTGCTGATTAATTTTTAAAATTAGTTTGCTTGCTTTTCTTCCCCAAGGGTCGCGCCGCCGACCGGCGCGAAGGGTATGACCGCAAAGCGGGCATGCTGCCCGATCCCTAACGCGGATTAACTTGATTCTGATTTCCTTTTATTGCTGAACAGAAATTAGTGGCTTAATTAATTCAAGCATAGATCATCTAAATTTTTATCATCAAACAATGACTTATCCTCTAGATATTTAATCAATAGCTTGCGCACATATTCGTGTGCCATTTTAGTTAAAAATTCAAGTGCTTCAGGAGATTTTTCTTTACCTGAATGAACGATATTTGATCTTGTTTCGTATATTTTTTTCCCATGTTCAAAGACTTCCCTTACTGAATATTCAAAATATTTGTTCATAAATTTTGCCAACCTGAGTCTGAAGCGATAACTTAACTCTGTACTTTGTTTGGGTAATAGGAGCATTTCCAATATTATTGAAAATTCGATAAAACGACTGGCAGGTCTGATTCCGTGAAACATTGCATGTCGATATGTATCAGATAGAATCGGGAATTTTTCATCGTCGATTCTATGGTCATAAATTTGTGATACTAATATTTTCAATGCAGACACCTCTTGTTCTGTTATTTTGAGAGGCGGTAGTTTTGTATCGTAGCTGCACAGCGACAAGTAGTTTCTTCCTGGAGCTGAAATTCTATATCCTGTGAATAATGAGGTGCTCGAGTCTCCCAATAGTTTTAAAGCAAGATTGAAATCATTTGCCCGTTCCATATCTGGAGTTAATAGAATGTAATTACTTAGTGGCTCAAAAAGCATGAAAGGAATTAAAAACCCTGCGTTGGGCGTATCTTTCAAACCTCCAATAAACTCCCAGCCTGTATTAGTTCTTTTGAATTCGCTGATTCCAAATAATTCTTCACGTAACTCTGGATTTATTGCTTTAACTTGTAAATCATCAGCCACACTAAATTCTGGTAAATTACATTCTAAATGAAATGGGTATTGGTGCATTGGATTGGCATATAGATGAAATACCAGTAATTGTATTACTATGCTGTATTAACTGCTTCAATCTTATGAATCTCTATTGTATTTTGCAAAATAACTCGCCTAAGCTTGTATTGCTGAGAAGGTCCGATAGTTCTGGAAATAGGAGGCATATCATTTTAAATATAGTAGGTGCGGCTCCTATTACTGCTGCAAAAGCAGCAATATAAGCTGCAATAGCGATATGACGATTTAACCGAATAGCCTTAGTAGTTTCGGATTCTCCTTGTTTTCTTAACCAAATTATAGCCGCAGCTCTTTTTCTTTGATCCCATTGGTTTGTATAAACAGCCATGCGAACCTCTGATTCCCCTAATTTATCAAATTCTTTAAAAGATGATTCTAGTTCAGTATCTTGGCTTTTCATAAAAGAATTTTTTATTGATGATACTGAATTTTAATTTACTATCCATATTTAAAGCATTTTTCATTACGGCGCATTCGAAGTTGATTTTTGATTCACCATATTTTAAAACTAGTTTATATTTTACTCTGAGATATAATCTTGGAAAAACTGAAGGGGGAATGAAGTCATGGAACTGTCTGCGGTACTAACACCCGCACCAGAAGGCGGCTATGTAGCTTTCAATCCAGAAACCGGCACGACAACACAAGGCGAAACCGTTGAAGAAGCTTTAGCTAATCTAACCGAAGCAACCGAACTTTATCTTGAAGAATTCCCGATGAGCGTTACATCTCGTTCATTGCTGACAACAATCCAAGTTCCCGAGCATGCCTAAATTACCCGTCATTTCGGGAATGGAAGCAATACGAACACTCGAAAAACTTGGTTTCTCAGTAGTACGCCAGCGCGGCAGTCACATTATTCTGAAAAGAGGTTCATCCGGTTGTGTAGTGCCAAATCATTCTGAATTAAAAGCGGGAACATTGGCCGGGATACTCAAACAAGCTGGAGTATCTGTAGAAGAGTTTGTTGCTAAATTGCACGCTTAAAAGGATGATTAATAAAAACTTCTCTGCAAAATCATCCCAAACCGGCTTTCAAGCACTAGCTGGCGTCTGTAAAAATCCGCTTTAACTTCTAGCGTATCAATTTCATTATTACGCCTTTCTAATTCTTCCATCAGCATCTTAATTTCTCTTTTAAGGCTTGAAACAAGCTGAGCTTGCCAGAATAACGCTCTAATTTCTCCAGGTGTTAAACCACGCCGCCATTCAGGAATAAACAGCAAATTGTCCCTGAATACATGACCGTCCCAATCTTTACCCAATAGTGCGCTTGCATCGCCTTCAATATACAACCTCAAAAGCCTGATAGCTGATGCCGGAACCTTTCTAGTTCCTTTTTTCCATTGCTTGATCGTTTTCAGATCTTCCCCGGTGATTCTTTCGATTTCTTGGCAGCTTGTATACTTTATTAAATATTCCATTTTTTCTGCGCAAAAGCGCCATCATGGCAAGTTTTAAGAATTAACGCCGCTCAATAAAAGCTGTATTTCATATTGATTAAAAATGTTTATATCACTTAGCGGATATAAGGACATTCAGCAAACTGTGAATGATGTGAAGGGGTTTGAAATGAAACTAAGACTTGATAACAATTTCTGAATTTTCTGTCACGTTTTATGCAACACATTATTAATTTTACATAATACAAATTGTTCGGCAATTGGAACTGTTGCCTGGCTTGTGTTTGCGGGATTTGGTGACGTTATGGAAACGAGGGCTATAAACAGGGCAGCGACGATAAAACTTGCTGCTTTGCTGGTTCTCTTAAAACAGCTTTCAAATATTTTTCTTCTTTCTTCATCCTTTTCAATTATCAAGCTGCTGGCTGCGATCACCTCTAGCTCGTCGACTTCAATGTAACGTGCAAGCTTTATGCAAACTGCATTTGTAAGGCTTTTTTTTCCTTGTTTTACTAATCTTAGTGTACTGCTCTGAATATCGAGGTAATTAGCAAGCTCAATTTGCTTTCCGGCTTTCTTTTCGCCCATCTCAATATATTTCTTCATTTCCATAATTTTCACCTAAATTTTCCTTGACAGTTACCGTAGTATCTCTTAAATTAAGATACTATAGTATCTCTAAGATGTTTTAACAATAATATAGTTCAAGTTTCCCCAAGTCAAACGAGGTTTATATGAACTCATATCACTTAGCAATACTTCAAGCCACCAGTAACGGCCAGCACCCCGAACTAGCCGACTGCTGGCGCAA
>JBDHXA010000130.1:0-3637 GCA_039810485.1 Chlorobiota bacterium
AGCAGTTTTACCTCTTGAAAGCTAATATCTACAAGATAGGGGAGCAACTATAAAAATCGTTTAGGACAGGATTGATATTAGGAGTTTATTTCTCTAAAATATTTATATTTACGCTGCTAAACTTACAAAAAAAAACCGCAGAAAAACTCCTGCGGCAAAAGATAGTTATCTTTTCTTTTTATGACGATTTCTACGAAGTCGTTTTTTACGCTTGTGTGTTGCCATTTTATGGCGTTTGCGTTTTTTTCCACATGGCATAATCTATACTTTCGGAAATAAGTGGATAAAAATATTAATTATTTTTATTATTTAGCTTTTCAATTCGCTGTAAAATCTCTCGCGATTTTGCTGCAACCTCAGGATATTGTTGCTCTGCTGCCTTAGCGCATTGCTCGAACATGGCTTTTGATTCTGATAAATTATTTTCTTCGGCTGCCATAACACCTAAATTAAACAATGCAAGCGGCTGATTAGGGGCAATATTAAATACGCTCTTTGTCATTGCCTTACCCTCTTCTCTTCGTCCGCTGTGAAAAAGCGAATAACCGTAATCTATTCTTACAGCAATATTTGAAGAATCAAAATTTTTTATGTAGAAACCATACAGCATTGAAGCAATTTCAAAGTCCGATTTATCATAGAGCATATTTGCTTCACCAAGCAATAAACTTCTGATTTCACGGCTCTTGCCAAGTTTTACAAGTTCTGTTGCTGCAGTGTCAATTTGACCGTTGCGTGCAATAGCAGTAATATATAAAATTCGGGCTTTAGTATCAGCCGGAAATTTTTCTGCATATTGTTTTCTAAGAGCCAATGCCAAAAGCATATTGCCGTCTGCTTCGGCTTTATCAGCAAGCAATGGCAATTGTTCGCTATCTGGACGCGAACTTTCAATGCCATATCTTGCAATTCCGAATGTGATGCTTCCAATAGTTAATACAACTGCAACGGCAATTATGGCGGCCAACGATTTAGATCGCTGACCGCTCAATTTATTACTTTCACTATGATGACTGGTGATTTCCACATTTGTTGTCTGCTGTTCTACAGAATAAAATACTGCTGAAAATTAGCGAACAACAGATAAATTTTCCGACAAAGCAAAGACAGAAGCCATTTACTTTACTTTTCTCATCTCTTGGTCGACCCGCTCTTGGAACTCGGGCGACGCTTTAAATATAGGCACATGGCGATTGTCAAGCGGTACTGGCTCGCCCGTGCGTGGATTGCGTGCAAGGCGTGATTTCCGCCCTTTTACGCTGAAAACTCCAAATTTGCGAAGCTCGATGCGCTTTCCGGTTGCCAATGCATCCATGATAACATCGAATACTCCTTCTACTACCGCCTTTGTTTCGACTTTTGTTAAGCCCGTCGTTTCGGCAATTTGATTTACAATATCTGCTTTTGTCATTGCAAGGTCTTGGAAAAATTGAACATAGACAACGATACGAAGTGCGAAATTACAAAACGAATACGAACCTGCCAACTTTTGCTTCGATTTATCTTGAAAAACTTTCTAAAATCAATTGAATGTCGTAACTTTTATCTAACTTTTAGAGTTTTTATGAAATTGGGAAAGGATTTCTGTTTTAATCATATTTCCAAAACAACCGTGATATTTAAACAAAAGAGTGACATAATGCTTTTTTTTACATATTGACCTATAGCCGACATAATTTTTCCCAATTTCTATAAATTTGCCATTTACTTGAATAAGAGTATGGAAGCAATTAATAATTCTGCCAATCAATTTGACCTTTTATGTAAAAAGGCGCAAAACCATAGCGCAAAGAGCGAGTATAATGAATCGTTAGAATGTGCATTACAAGCTTTCTCTCTTGCAGAACAATCGAGAAATTATCAGCAAATGTTTTTCTCGCAAAATATGATAGGTGTTGCGCATCGCAATTTGGGGTCATTCTCAATCGCATTAGAAGCGTTTCGCCGCGCTCTTCATTATGCAGAAGTTGAAGATAATCACAAAAATAAAGCGGTAGTATTGGGTAATATTGGAGTTGTTTATCGTAATCTAACCGATTACGGTAAAGCTCTCGACTATTACAAGCGAGCAATGACTGAGTGCGAATTGACTGATGACGATGTTGTACTAATGACAATGCTTGGGAATATAGGCAATATCTATGGCAATTTAGAAGATCATAAACGCGCCTTGGACTTCTATTATCAATCTCTTAGCATAGCAGAAAAAAATAACGACTTGCTTAGCATAGCACGTCTAACTGCCAATATCGGTAATATTTTTGCAAAAACAAATGAGCATGACAAAGCGCTTCAGAATTATAATAAAGCACTGTCATACTATGAAAAAACCGAAAATAAAAACGGTATTATGATAATTACAGGGAATATTGGCAGTGTTTTATTAAGTTTAAAGGAATATGATAAAGCGCTTAAACAATATTATGCTGCCTTGGCAATGTCTCGGGAGCTTAATGATAAGCATGGATGCGCCGAATGGCTGGGGCAAATCGGAGAATTGCTTGCAAAACAAGAATATGATAAAAATAATTTTGCCGCTGCTGAAGAGATGTTATTAGAATCATTGGCGCTTTCTGACGAGATTGGCATCCGATTAAATAATTTGTATGTATACAGAAATCTTGCCACCCTTTATAAAAACCAAGAACGCTGGCGCAAATATGCCGAATACTTGGAGCGCTTTCACGAATTAGACACGGAAATACAAGGTCTCAAAATAAAAGAACAAGCTGACAAATTTATCCACGAACGAGAATTGTCGGCAATACGACGCGACCGTGAATTATTGATGCGCAAAAATGTCGAGCTCGAAGAAGCGAATACATTCAAATCGAAACTGCTTGGCGTTGCTGCACACGACCTAAAAAATCCTTTAGGGAATATTATTGGGGCAATTCAAGTAATGCTCTCTAATGCGCTGTCAGATGATCCAAACCGCGAATGGCTGTCTATTGCGCTAGAATCCTCCAAGCGTATGCGAGATCTTATCACAGAACTGCTCGAGTCGTCATCAGCTTCAGTCGGCGCAATAGAAATAAAATTGGAATATGTTGAACTGTCTGAAATTATCCAAGCGGTATGCGCAATTTCAAAACCTCTTGCCGAACGTAAAAAACAGTACTTTTTAATCACAATTTCAGACGAACTTTGGATAGCAGGCGATGCTGCAAGATTATTTCAAGTATTTGAAAACATAATCAGCAACTCAATAAAATATTCGCCTTTTGGAAAATCTATAGAAATTTCGACAGCAAAATTGAATGATAAAGCAATTATTGAAATACGCGACCACGGACAAGGGCTGACCAAAGAAGATATGCCAAAGCTTTTTGGTCAATTTCAACGGCTTTCAGCAAAACCAACGGGAGGCGAAAGCAGCAATGGCCTAGGACTCCATATAGCGCGTCATATCGTTAGTCTGCATAATGGAAAAATTTGGGCTGAAAGCGAAGGAGCCGGAAAAGGTGCTGTATTTGTCGTAGAATTGCCGTTGAAAGAATCTAATGATTTGCATTAATGTGACTTTGGCAATATTTTTTTGCTGTTGCTACGATAAACATGACGCAGATTCAACAGTGAAGTGCAACGGATGAAATAAATAAAGAGTTGGTTTAAGTGTCATAGTTCAACAACCCAA
>JBDHXA010000131.1:0-3635 GCA_039810485.1 Chlorobiota bacterium
AATCTTGTTGTACAACCTCTAAGATAATTAGAGTTACTTAATTTGCCCTCTTTCTATAAACGTTTAGGACGCTATTGTCCTAATATCTATTATATTTGCGTAAAATTACAAATTAGGAAAAAATATATGGGCTATTGGCTTATAAAATCGGAACCTTTGCTCTATTCCTTTGAACAGCTCGAATACGATGGAAGAACTTCATGGGATGGAGTAAGAAACTATCAGGCGAGAAACAACTTGCAAAAGATGCGCGAAGGCGATATTGCAGTATTTTATCATAGCATTGACGGACGCGCTGCCATAGGATTGGTGGAGATTGTCAGAGAACACTATCCTGATCCGACTACAGATGACAGACGCTGGGTTTGCGTTGATGTGTCGCCAATAAAGAGATTTGATCGGCAAGTATCATTAACAACGATGAAATCTGATCCGCGATTGGCAAATATTGGGCTTATACGTCAAACACAATTATCTGTAATGCCATTAACAGAGAGTGAGTTCGAAGCTATAATCGAGCTTGGCGAATCTAAATTGGACAAAAGCTCAACGATATAAAAAAGCCCGCAACGGAGTAACCGCCGCAGGCTTGAGCATCTTTGCGCGGCACTCAGGGGAGAGATTGCCACTCAACTCAACGGCAAATTTACTGTTTTTTTTTGAATAGAGCTTCATTGCTTGTTTTCAAAAGTGTGAAATTAAGAAAATTGACAAAATTCCATGAAAACTGATATTTGTTATCCTTTATTATTCAACGAATCGCTTCACACGAAAGTGTGGGGCGGCTATTCATTGGCGTCAAATTACAATAAAGGCGAAAGTGATGGAATCCCAATTGGCGAATCTTATGAAATATACAGTAAAAACATTATTTCTAACGGTCAGTTTGCAGGGAGATCGCTTCAATCTGTCATTGAAGAATATCCAAAGCAAATGATAGGCGAGAGCAGAATAGTGGGTGATTATCCCATAATGGTGAAGCTCCTAGATGCGCGAGAATGGCTGTCTGTGCAGATACATCCAAACGACGCGCAAGCATCTGAATTAGAGGGGTTGCCTCGCGGTAAAACTGAATGCTGGCATATTCTTGAGGCAGTTACCGATTCGCAGATTATTTACGGCATAGAAAGCGGCATATCCAAGGCTGAAGTTTTGCAAGCAATAAAAAACAATGCAACCCAGAATATTCTGCGGTTTGTAACGGTAAAGAGCGGTGATTTTATTTATGTACCGGCGGGAATTGTTCATGCTGTCGGGCCGGGAATTCTTCTCTATGAACTTCAGCAAACCAGCGATACAACATATAGATTATATGATTGGGACAGAGCAGGTTTAGATGGCGAGCCGCGTGAATTACATATAGAAAAAGCTTTGCATTGCATTAATTTTGCTGATATTTCGCCATTTGACAAACTAGATAATCAGCAAAGTATTATGATCGTAAATAGTTTTTTTTCTCTCGAAAAATTGGAGAAATTCAATGATTATCAAATGCTACCGGAAGCGCATGAGCGGCTTATGACGATAATAAAGGGCGGCATTTCATTACATAATGCAGAAGGAAACATTTCTCTATCACTCAAGAAAGGTCAATCTGCATTTATACCAGCATGCTTTCCGAATGCAACTGTTGCATCAAATGGAGAAGCAGTTGTTTTGATTGCAAGACGCGCGAAAATTCTATATGACTAACCGGCTTTTCAGTCAGGCTATTTATAATCTTTACTTCTTTTTTTTTTGAATTTAGCATCAAAATTAGATTTATCAATATTAAGTGTTTTTAGATAATCAGTTTTGGACTGCATATCGCCAATTTGGTCGAATGCATCGCTTATGCATCCCTGCTCCACAGTTCCCATTCTTACTTCCCAATTGCCATTTAAAAGTGGCGTCCAAATAATTTGTTCATATTTTACCGCATCGTCATAAGTTATTGAAACATATGAAGGATCTGGCACAATAAATTTTTGGCACCTTGCTTTGAAATGCAAACGAGTAATTTCATAATTACTTGTTAAATTAATGCAATATCCTGTTTCAGAAAGTTCATAAGTAATGTAGTATTTTTTCAAATCGGGCCTAGAATAATAAAAGTTGACTCTTTTACCAAATGGAACGCAATGTTTTTGCCCTCCATAATGCCAATATAGCGTCGTATCCGGCTCAGTCCATTCTATGTCTTTGATAAATGACAGGTTGCTTTTTTTTTCAGTATAAATCGCTCGTGCAATTTTAACAATTTTATTGGTAATTGGAGCTTTAATAACTTCGAGAATATATTTCTCAGAAGAAAAGATTGGAATATAGCGTATAATGCAACTGTCAGGATTTGCATCTCGCCAGAAGAAATTATATCTTTCTCCGTAAGTAATGGTAACACGCTGCCCAACGCTATCCCAAAAAACAAGACGCGATTCATCTGACTGCGCATATCCGATCGAAATTGCAGCACAGAAAACTAAAGAATAGATTAGGATTATTTTCATGGAGTATTGCAAGAATGTATGCGACGGAAAAAGTTATTTTTTGTCTATTGGTTCTGTTTTGGGTGACTCTATAAAAAAGGGATTGCCATTTATTAAAAATCGCTTGTCGTTAAGAATTTTGTGTAATTCTGGTAGAATCTTGATGTAGAAATCATTCATTTCTTCTACACGTTCGAAAGTCAGTTTGTATACGTAATTATTTATCATATCACTCTGTTTTACCCGGTTTGATATAAAGTAGTTAAATTTTTCAGGACCAAGAATACTTTCCACTATTGGGTCAATTATTTCTGAGAATTCCCGAAATTTCAGAGAATTATCAGAATTCTTAACTAACTTGTAAAGAATTATGTACACATATTTATATGTCTTAGGAATGCAAGGATATATTCCATTTGTATCTCTATACCATGCCCTTACTTCGTCTTCTCCACATCCCTTTTGAATAGGCCTGCAAGTATCTCGAGTGGTTATAGGGCTTTTATCTTTTATAGTGCCTTCTGGGCATGAATCGCAATTGGTCAAACTATAGGGCTCCGGACATAAGCAAATGCCGTTGCTGTCTCTTTTTTGCCTTGGATCATCACAAGGTTTAGGGATGCAGTTGCCAGAAATTGGATCCCGCACAAACCACGTTTTATCGCAAGGCAATGGCTCGCATTTTCCGTTATTATAATTGTAAACAAAATTAATAATACAATCTTGAACACAATTTCCTGTTAGAGTATCGCGATGATACCCCGGCTGGCACGGCAAATCTTCACAAGCGCCTTTACTGTTTATCTTTTGTCCTGGAGCGCATTTTGGAATACAGTTAAAATTAACGTCAAGCGAAAATCCATCCGGGCATTTTTTAGGAATACAATCTCCTTTATTATCTTTTTCATAGCCGGCTATGCACTCACAGCCATTCGCTTTTTCGGTGGCTTTCTGATTAGGAGGACAAGTGCGTTGACATTCTCCATTTATTATAGAAAACCCCGGAGGACAATCAACACAATCGCCGTTTGTATTCCTTATTTTATTAGTTGGGCACGGTGGTTTCGGTGGAGCAATTATTACGGTATCGACGCAAATTCCATTTATTACAGAAGACCCCGGAGGACAATCAACACAATCGCCGTTTGTATTCCTTATTTTATTAGTTGG
>JBDHXA010000132.1:0-3614 GCA_039810485.1 Chlorobiota bacterium
TTCACGACAACCTTCTGAACATGGTGGAATGCTGCAATTTGACGAATAAAAATCTCTTAGCTTAGAAATCAACCATGAGCCCACTCCGAAAAGTCGTGTAATATTTCAAATCAAAGAAAACATGGTGAAAAAGTACAGTTTTTACTCGTTTTCAAGTGAAAAACGTCAAAAAACGACTTTTTTAGCTCTTGAAAGATAAGTTTTTTTGAAAAATAGCGAATCTTTTGTCTGAAATTTTTATAAAATATCTTTTCGGAGTGGGCTCATTTATAAAAGAATATTTAGTTGAATAATGGAAGATTTTCTTTTTTCGGGGCGGCGAATGAATGTTGATTGTAAAGAGACAACTTAACCCAAATATCGTTTTGGGTTTTGGGTTTTGGGCATAGTCATGACAACACCTTCTATTTGTGCCGCAGAGCTCACTAACAAGCGAAATATACCATTTTATATGTTCTAAAAAAAGAAAAAATTATTTTGGCTGCAGACATCGGCAAACGCTTAATTTTTAACTTTTGTACTTATCATCTCATTAACTGAATAATTTCTGCTATTATGATGTGAATTTAAGCAACATTAAATAGCGTGTACATTACGAGTTGTCAGCAATGTATTTCTTAATAAGAAGCAGAAGTTTTATTTCCGAACGACAAATTCGGCAATGCTAAAAATAAAAATGTCTGAATGATGAGTTTGCTGTGGATAAAATGTTCAAACATTCACGAACGAGTTTGAAAGGTAATTCTAATATCATTTTCACAAAAAAACCGTTAATTTTTGTTTCTTTTTTCTGCTTTTGCAAGCCATTTTGGCATTTTCTATCGTTTTATCATGTTATCACCACACCCAATACGATTGACACAATTTAGTCACGGAGCCGGATGCGGCTGCAAAATATCACCTACAATTCTCAGCCAAATTCTTCACAATCAAGAGCAATTCCCAGAAGACGCCGGCTTGCTTGTAGGAAATAATTCACGAGATGACGCTGCCGTTTATGATTTGGGAAATGGAATAGGGCTGATTGCAACCACCGACTTTTTCATGCCTATTGTCGACGATCCGTTTGATTTTGGGCGCATCGCTGCTGCCAACGCTATTAGCGATATCTATGCAATGGGTGGAACGCCATTAATGGCAATAGCAATTCTTGGCTGGCCGCTCGATAAGCTTCCGGCTGAAATAGCAGGCCGCGTAATAGCAGGCGGCAGAGCAATGTGCGCCGAAGCGGGCATTCCTCTTGCAGGCGGTCATAGCATTGACTCCCCCGAGCCAATCTTCGGTCTTGCCGTAAATGGCATTGTTCCGCTAGCAAATCTTAAACGAAACAATACAGCACAAGCTGACGACTATATCTTTTTAACCAAACCTTTGGGTACAGGCATTCTAACCACAGCAGAAAAAAAAGCCATTTTGCATAATGTCGACAACGGGCGAGCCGCTGCAAGCATGAGAAAATTGAACAAAATAGGCGAAAAAATGGGAAATAGTTGCGGCGTTACAGCCATGACCGATGTTACAGGTTTCGGGCTGTTAGGTCATTTAGCAGAAATATGCGAAGGAAGCAATGTTAGCGCAGAAATTACTTTCAGTTCAATACCAATATTCGATAATTTAGATTTTTACATCGAAAACAAGGCAATTCCGAGCGGGTCAGAGCGAAACTGGCAAAGCTACGGAAGTAAAATTGCTGAAATTTCGTATCGCGAGCGCATAATATTATCTGACCCGCAAACCAGCGGCGGTTTGCTTATAGCGGTGCGTCCCGAAGCCGCAGATGAGGTAATTCACATATTAAAAGATAATAGTCTCGAACAATTTACAACACCGATTGGACGTGTTGCTGAAAGCAGAGAAAAATTGATTTATGTGCGTTAAGCATCAGATATTCTACTTATATACCGCGGATTTTCCTTTACGTATTTATCGAATATGTTGCGCAAATAATTATATATTTGCTAATATCGATAATAATGATTTATTCTCAACGATATCATCTGTAAAATTAACAACAAATTCGACTATTGCATCATCGCTGATGAAATAAGCCGCTTGTATGTGCTAGATCTTTATTTAATTGAAGAACAGAATACTTTTAATGTTAATAAAATATTTATTAAAACCTTGATTGTTCATAATTTTGCGTTAAAATTCTGAGAGAATATTAGGGTAATTCTCGCATAAACATACTGTAAGAGGGAGAAAATGCTCAATGCTTCATAGAAAGCAGAGACAGTTTCTCCCGCTTTTTTTAGCAAGATTGCAATATGTTGTTTTGTACTGATGAATTAATTCAGACAATGTTTACAAGACATTGTGCCGATTGCAATTACATTACTCTCAAACACTATAAAAAATGCTCTAATTGTTTTACTAATGCCTTAAAGTAGATGCAATAATTTACATATACAAGAAACGGTGATCACAGCAAGTATGCAGTTCAAATATAATTTTCTTTTCAAGATAGCTCCATGGATAACATCTATCATATTCCTGTTCTTTTGCCTGAAACAATAGAATTTCTATCCGTCAATCCTGACGGAATATACATTGATGGAACATTGGGCGGAGGAGGTCATACAGCCGAAATTCTTAAGAATTTGAGCAATACCGGTAAAATTATCTCATTCGATGCCGATAGCTTTGCTGTTGCGCATTGTAAAATGAGATTTGCCGATGAGCTGAACGGTAGTTTTTCTCGGCTTGAGCTTGTCAATCAAAATTTCTCTACTGTAACAGAACACAGCGAATTACTAGGCAAAATTTCCGGTTTTCTACTCGACTTAGGTGTTTCTTCACATCAATTGGACAGTGCTTCACGCGGGATAAGCCATCGCATAAACACGCGATTGGATATGCGCTTCGGTACAACAGGCTTATCTGCGGAAGAATTGCTGCAAACTGCATCTGAACATTCGCTTGCACATATTTTCCGAAACTATGGCGAAGAGCCATTTTCTCACGCCATTGCTCGCCGCATAACAGAGCGTCGCAAAGTATTTCCATTGCGCACAACAAACGATTTAAAAATTCTTATACAAGAGATAGCTCCACCGCACCTTTTGCCACGAGCGACAGCTCGTATTTTTCAGGCAATTCGCATCGCTGTAAATAATGAGCTTGGCGTTCTTGAGAGCACTTTGCGCGGCATTATACCGATGTTGCAATCGGGAGGACGTGTTGTTGTGATTTCATATCATTCTCTTGAAGATCGCATTGTTAAAAATATTTTTCGCGAATTTTCTTCTGTTGATCATGCTAATCTGCGTATACTGACCCCAAAACCTATTGTTCCGACTGATAATGAAATTACCGCCAATTCTCGCGCTCGCAGCGCAAAACTCCGCGCTGCTGAAAAAATATAGGCATTTATGAAGCAAATCTATTTTTATCTCATGCAACTTCCTATATCATTGCAAAGTACAATGCTTCTTAAATTCATTAACCAATATATTTTTCAGCAATATGCTCTATAATCGGTGCTGCATGAAGCCGGCCATTTTCAATAAATATATGAGCCCACTCCGAAAAGTCGGATAAAAAAAACATAGATAGTCAGCTGTTAAATTGCAATATCGCATTTGTTTTCAAACTAACAGAAAAATATGGTAATA
>JBDHXA010000133.1:0-3501 GCA_039810485.1 Chlorobiota bacterium
CGTCCATTTCCACAAGCAGTTGATTTAGCGTTTGCTCGCGCTCGTCATGTCCGCCTCCTAATCCAGCACCGCGATGCAGTGCCTTCAATTTGGCTTGAAGAAATAGAGTAAAATAGATTTATCGGCGGCAAATAATCTGCATTTATCAAAAAGTATTTTATCTTCGCAATCGAAGCGAATTTGTAACAACCGAAACGGAGCTTGCAGCCATTGCTGCGGCAGCAAACATTGGATCTAGCAATACGCCAAACCACACAAAAAATACTCCAGCCGCAATCGGTATTCCCAAAATATTATAGAAAAATGCAAAGAAAAGGTTTTGGCGAATTGTTCGCATCGTTCTGCGTGAAATGTCAATTGCACCAGCAATTCCTCCTATTGTCCCACCAATTAAAGTAACTGACGCTGTTTCAATTGCAGCGCTAGTTCCGCTGCCCATTGCAAACGCAACATCAGCCTGCGCTAAAGCAGGCGCATCGTTTATACCATCGCCCGCCATTGCTATTATGCCGCCTCCTTGTTGTAAACGCGCAATGTGTTCGGACTTTTCATAAGGCAAAACACCTGAAATTACAGTTGTTATGCCTGCTTGTCTGGCTATTTCACGCGCTGCCGATTCAGTATCACCAGTAAGCATAATTATATTCAAACCCATATTTTTCAATAGTGCAATATCGTGCGCCGCTGTTGGACGAAGCGTATCGGCGATACCAAAGCATATTACAGCTTTAGAATTGACAGCGACCATTATTACCGACATTCCTTGTGAGGATATGTCTTTGTAAGCTTTGGTGATTTCATCTGTCATTTCAACATTATTATCCTGCATCAATCGCATATTTCCTGCCAAAATACGATTGTCATTAGATTCACCAGCAAGCCCTCTTCCGGGAAATTCCTCTGTTTCTGAAATTTTTGCCGGTTCTATTGATTGGGATTTGCAGTATTTTGCAACCGCCTCTGCAAGAGGATGAGTTGAACGTGATTCGAGTGCGAGTACTAATGGCAGCGTTTCACTGGCGATAAGATTTTCTGCCACAAAAACTATATGCACAGATGGCTGCCCTAAAGTAAGCGTGCCAGTTTTATCAATTACTAAAGTTGAGATATTACCTGCTCTTTCAATGCTTTCGGCATCTCGAAAGAGAATCCCAGCAGCTGCCGCTCGTCCGGTTGCAACAGTTACGGCAGCCGGCGTAGCCAATCCCAATGCGCAAGGACAAGCAATTATAAGAACCGCAATTGACGCTTTTAATGCAAATGAAATATCGGCGCCCGCTATCAGCCAAACAATAAAGGTTACAATTGCAATAGAAATAACAATAGGCACGAAAATACCGCTTACTTTGTCTGCCAAACGTTGAATTGGCGCTTTGGAAGATTGCGCCTGCTCCACCAAGCGCATTATCTGTCCTAATACTGAATTTGCTCCAATTTCAGAAACTTTCATGCGAAATGAGCCGGATGTGTTTAAGGTTGCACCTCTGACGATATCGCCAACAGATTTTTCTATAGGAAGCGACTCACCAGTAAGCATGGACTCATTCACTGCCGAAAATCCCTCCACAACAACTCCATCGGCCGGTATATTTTCACCTGCTCTGATGATCGCAATATCACCCGGCATTAGTTGGTCTACGGAAATTGTTTTTTCAATACCGTCTGAGGCAATAATGCGGGCTGTGCGTGGCTGCAAGGCGGCAAGTGCGCTTAGTGCGCTATTAGCTCGTGATTTAGCTCGTTTTTCTAAATAATTTCCAAGTAATATTAAAGCAATTATGGTGGCAGATGTGTCGAAATATGTATGACCGCCTTCAATTGAAGAATTCATGGTTATAAAGGAGCTGTAAAGAAGAGCCGATCCTGTCCCAACTGATATTAAAGTATCCATTGAAAATGAACCATGCTTGGCAGCGGCAAACGCTTTGCGATAGAAATGACCGCCTGAATAGACAATTATTGGCAGTGTAAGAATAAGTTGAATGTAATCAAGGACTTTAGAATGAGACAATTCATGATATGCAGGAAACATGCCGAGCATAGACAGAGGCATTACTAGAGCAGCCAATACTCCTGCAACTATCAACTTTTTACGTATATCATTAAGTTCTTGTTGGTTGGATGATAACTGGGATGTCGAGTTTGGCAATTTGTCTTGCGCCACCTCAGTTGCAGTATAACCGGCTCCCTCAACTGATCGCACCAAACGAGTAATGCTTGTAATTTCAGGATTAAATTTAACAAGTGCTTTTTCAGATGTAAGATTGACTGAAGCTGAAATTACTCCGGGAGTTCTCGAAAGAGTTTTCTCTACAAATGCCGAGCATGAAGCGCAGGACATTCCACCGATTGAGAATGTTGCAATAGAAATTTGATTTTCCGATAAAGGTGTTGAATTTGCCATTGAATAATTATTCGATAAGTAAGCAAGTCTCGCCAAAATTATGAGATCGCCAAACTTAAATATGTACACAATTATTGAAAAATGGTGTGAACTAACTATTCCTCTTTTTCTGTATAATAGTAAAATCTGACGTTACGCAAAATCTAACAGATAGGCGTCAATAAGAGCGTTATTCATTCATAATTCTGGGGAGTGTATGAATAAGGGATTACTTGATCTTTACTCAGATAACTTAATCAGTTCGTTTAGCTGCATAACAGCAACCGGCTTGTCGAATCTGTTGCGAGGCAATATCAGCCACGATAGAATCACAAGTTTTTTATCATGCGAAGAATACGGCAGCAAAGAGTTGTGGCAATTAGCCAAGCCGCTTATGCGAAAAATCGAGTCGCCTGACAGCGTTCTCATCTTTGGCAACAGCATAGAGGAAAAAACCTTATACTGATGAAAACAATATAGTATGCTGGCATTTTGACCATTGTCAATGCAGAAATGTCAAGAGAGTCAATTTTATGACAGCTCCTATTATAGCAAAGGAGTATCAATGCCGGTTTAATTCCAAATTATATCCAAGAGTGAAATAGTTTGCCGACATCAATGGCAATAACCGTCGCAGGAGTCCGAAATCAAAGAACGAAGTATCTGCGTCGGATGCTTAAAGTTATAGTTGTAAACAACATTATGTTTTGCTTCGTGATCAATGACGCATTGTTTGTCTCGTCCGAGAAAATGAATTATATCCATTCAGACATAGAGCGTGACTTTGTGATGCCTTTGAAAAGCAATCGCAAAGCAGCCTTTAGTTTGTCAGAGAATTAAAAAAGCATATATGAGCCCACTCCGAAAAGGTATTTTATAAAAATTGCAGACTAAAGATTCGCTATTTTTCAAAAAAACTTATCTTTCAAGAGCTAAAAAAGTCGTTTTTTTGCCGTTTTTCACTTGAAAACGAGTAAAAACTGTACTTTTTCACCATGTTTTCTTTGACTTGAAATATTACCCGACTTTTTGGAGTGGGCTCATATATCATAAAGTATCAAGGCTTGAGAAAGAGCCACGCATTGTTCGGGAAATTTATCTTGAAAGAGCAACATTTC
>JBDHXA010000134.1:0-3489 GCA_039810485.1 Chlorobiota bacterium
TCGTTGGGTTGTTGAACTATGACACTTAAACCAACTCTTTATTTATTTCATCCGTTGCACTTCACTGTTGAATCTGCGTGAGTAAAAACTGTACATTTTCACCATGTTTTCTTTGATTTGAAATATATCCGACTTTTCGGAGTGGGCTCATGTATGATGAGTTGAATCCGCCATTGTTTAATTTGTGAAAACATTTAGATAATAGTATATGGCGGTCGAATATATTGCTGATGACGATCTGTTTTTTATCTAACAATATGCCTCAGATGCATCACGATTAAAATATGAAGATGATTTGTAATTACTATTCCTTGCGAGTTCTGTAACCCAATATAAAAACGTAATAACAATTAAGTTCGCTGTTATCATTTTGATTTTTTAGTGAGAAATAATCGCTTTACATTGTTTGCTTGGCCAACTCAAAAAAAAATGGTAAAATGCAAACGATTCGATGTAAAAAGTCGCCTCTGTGTAATTGCTTAGCTTGCAGATTAAGCATACATTCACGCTTTCAGATTTTCAAGGAATTTAATCGAATATTTTATCATCGCAATCTTTGATTGCTCTAATTAAATCTGTCAATTAACATCCATATTCTATGTGCTTATGCTTGTAAAATTCTTCATTCGACATTGTTTATATGCAGCAGTTGCTGTTGTATTTATGGCGATAGCCGGCTGCGGCGGCAAAAAAACCGAGCCGGAAAACGCCGCTCAGTTTCGAGCTGCAAAAGGCGGCAAATTCTATGGCGGAGTGTATCGCACCAATGAAGTCGGCGAATTGCGATCGCTCGATCCCGTTGGCGTCAACGATGTTACTTCGCATCATATAGCGCATCAGATTTATGATTTGCTGCTTGATTTCGACGAAAATTTGCGATTGCAGCCGGAACTTGCCAAGAGCTGGGAAATATCTTCTGATGGACTGACATACACTTATCATTTGCGGGCAGGCGTGCAATTTCATGACAATCCGTGCTTTGCAAATGGAAAAGGCCGGCTTTTTACTTCTGCCGATGTTAAGTATTCCTTTACGCGAGTATGCGATGCGCGAACCGGCACTCTGGGATATGACTATTTTCGAGGCAAAGTGGCAGGAGCCGATGCATATTACAATGCGACGCAGGCTGTTATGAAAGGAGGATCTCCTGCTGTCGGCGAGGTGACCGGATTTATTGCCAAAGACGACACAACGTTCCAGATTCATCTTGTAAAGCCGTTTGCTCCGTTTGAAAATTACGCGGCGCTTGGTATGGCGTATATTCATCCGCATGAAGCGGTAGAAAAATACGGAAAGGACTTTTTTCAGCACCCTGTAGGAACCGGAGCATTTCGCTTCGTTTCATGGACTCCCGACCGCGAATGCATTTTGGAGCGCAATCCGAAATATTGGAAAACTGATGATGACGGCAATCGGCTGCCATATTTAGATAAAATTCAATTCAGTTTTATCAAGGACGACAAATCGCAGCTTTTTGAAATGCGAAGCGGCAATCTGGAGGAATGTTACCGTATTCCAAGCGAGTTTTTCCAGTCGGTTGTGAGCGAAGACAAAAAGCCAAAGGGCGAATATGCAAAATTTCAATTGCTGCATCTACCGGCAATGGCAACACAATACTATGGCATGCTGGTTAAAAGCAAAGAATTTGGCGATGGGCGAGTTCGCCGCGCTTTTTCGATGGCGATTGACCGCGAGCGCATTATAAAATATGTGCTGAAAGGACAGGCGTATTCTGCCGGTATTCATGGGCTTGTACCGCCTTCTATGCCAGACTATCCTACCGATTCCATAAAAGGTTACGACTTCGACCCTAATGCGGCGCGTGCCTTGCTTGCTGAAGCTGGTTTCCCCAATGGTGTCGGCATAGATCCTATCACCCTACAACTCAATAGCGGCGGCGGACGAAATCTGCAGATAGCCGAGGCAATTCAGGCAATGCTCAAGGATAATTTGGGCGTTGCAATTGAGTTAAAACAAGTGGAGTTTGCCAAGCACCTTGACGAGATTGACGCCGGACGTGCTTCGTTTTTTCGTCTTGGCTGGGTGGCCGACTATCCTGACCCGGAAAATTTCCTGAATCTCATGTACGGCGCTCTTGTGCCTGATGACGACAAGCCAAGTCCAATAAATCATACGCGCTATCGCAAACTTGAATTTGATAAAATATTTGAACAGGCAATCAGCACAACTGATAGAGCTGCGCGCTTCAAGCTCTACCGCCAAGCCGAACAAATTGGCATGAATGATGCGCCGATGATTATCGTCTTCTATGATGAGGATTATCGCCTGCTTGCTCCATACGTAGAAGGTTACCGCAATAATGCCATGGACCGTCGCTCGTATGAATTCATCTGGCTTAATCCCGTTAAAATTTAAATGTTATATTGCAATAAAATATGATTTTTATTCAGATTGTTTAAGGTTTTATCTATGCCTAATATTATTGAAGGAGATTTTACAAATGCCGCTGGTGGCCGCTATGCGATAGTTGTTGCGCGATGGAATTATTTTGTAGTTGAAAAATTGTTGGACGGCGCACTCGACGCACTGAGAAGGCATGGGATCGACACCGAAATAATTACTGTGGTCTATTGCACCGGCTGTTTTGAAATTCCGCTTGTAACTAAAAAACTTGCTTCTTCACGCGCTTACGATGCTGTTATTACATTGGGAGCCGTAATTCGCGGCTCTACGCCACATTTCGACTACGTAGCAGGCGAGGTTTCAAAAGGAGTGTCCGCAGCAGGATTTGAAACCGGAATACCATGCATTTTTGGCGTTCTCACAACCGACACTATAGAGCAGGCGATAGAGCGCTCAGGAACTAAAGCAGGCAATAAAGGCGTGGAAGCCGCCATGGCCGCCATCGAGATGGCGTCGTTAATGAAAGCGCTTGGCTAATAGGTCTTAAAAAATATTTTGCAAAGTAGATGCGTATGATAAATGGTTGTTGTAGCAGGAGATTGTGCAAGGAATATTATGAGCCGACTCATAAATGGTGTTTTTTTTAATTACTGACGAAAGATTCGTTGTTTTTTCATAAGACAACATCTATTTTAAAAGGCGGATTCAACACTGAAGTGCAACACAATTGTAATTATCTGTAAATGCTTGAATTGGAGTTTTTCATCCAAGTATTTTCCTTGGACGCTTGTTTAGTCGTCTCATTGCCTCTGTAAGTTCAGAGTATTCTACTGATAGAAACTCTCGCTTTTTAGGGAAATACTGTCTGATTAGACCATTGGTATTCTCGTTTGTTCCGCGCTCCCAAGAGTGATATGGATGGCAAAAATATGTTTCGGCTGATAATGATTTCGCTATGGTTTCATGATTGCTAAACTCTTTGCCGTTATCAAATGTCAGTGTGCGAACATGCTGTTTGTACGGCAAAAGCAAGTCAATAATGGCTGATGTAACGACCTCAGATGCTTTGCTTGCAACAGATGCTATAAGCGTTATGCGACTCTTGCGTTCGACTAAGCTGACTAA
>JBDHXA010000135.1:0-3401 GCA_039810485.1 Chlorobiota bacterium
ACTTGGATGGAAAACTCCAATTCAAGTATTTACTGATAATTACAAAAGTGTTGCACTTCAGTGTTGAATCCGCCTTTAAAAAACACTTGTGATTTCGTAATTTCAACAGTACTAAATATCATTTACATTCTGACAGTTGTATTGTTTATTATATTTGGATAATAATATGGAAGTTAATCTTAAAACACTGACTGACAAACTTAATCCCGTTTGTAGGCGAGCGCTTGAAACAGCTGCTCATCTTTGCGTTGCTCAAACACATTTCAACATAGAAATTGAGCATTTATTAATAAAATTGTTAGAAGTTCCGGATAGTGATTTAAGTCGTTTGCTACGGCATTACGAGCTTCGCGCTGAATCGCTGATGCGCGACATGACGCGAGCGATGGAGCGATTCAAACGAGGAAACAGCCGGGCACCGTATTTTTCTCCGCATATACAGGATTTGCTCACTGATGGTTGGACAATCACATCACTTCTTTTGGGTGAAACCTCAATCCGTACTGGCGCATTATTTCTGGCTATTTACGAGAATGAGGCGATTCGCGTGGCAATGACAGAGTCAAGCCCAATAATACTTCGCATTACACGCGAACAACTTCGGCGCGATTTGGCCGACATAATTCGCGGATCGGGCGAAGACGCTTATTGCAATATTAGCCCGGCTGGCGGCAGTGTAGCTGCTGTAGCCAATGCCGATCCGAACGCTCCTGTGCCGCAGGCAGGCACACAATCATTGGATCTATACACTGAAGATCTTACAGCAAAAGCTCGTTCAGGTAAAATTGACCCGATTTTAGGACGCGATTATGAAATACGGCAAATCATTGATATTCTTACAAGAAGAAGACAAAACAACCCAATTCTTACAGGCGAAGCAGGAGTAGGAAAGACTGCTGTTGTAGAAGGTTTTGCACAACGTCTTGTCGCTGGCGACGTGCCGCCATCTTTGCAAAATGTATCTCTTCGTACTCTCGATTTGGGTTTGTTGCAAGCAGGCGCAGGCGTAAAAGGCGAATTTGAGAACCGCTTGAAATCCGTTATCAACGAAGTTAAAAGCTCGACTACGCCGATAATACTTTTCATTGATGAAGCGCATACTCTTATTGGCGCTGGAGGACAAGCCGGTCAAGGCGACGCTGCTAATCTGCTGAAGCCGGCTCTTGCCCGTGGCGAATTGCGAACAGTTGCCGCCACAACATGGTCGGAATACAAAAAATACTTTGAAAAGGATCCTGCTCTTACACGTCGGTTCCAGCCGATTGTTATCGAAGAGCCATCGGTGAAAAATGCTGTCTATATGCTACGCGGACAGGTAGACACCCTTGAAAAGCATCATGGAGTAAGGATTTTGGACGAAGCAGTCCGCGAAGCAGTCAAGCTCTCAGATAGATATATTACTGGCCGCCAACTACCTGACAAAGCAATCAGTGTCTTGGATACTGCCTGCGCTCGTGTAGGAATCAAGCAAAGTGACACACCTGTGGCTATCGAAAATATCGTTCGGCGAACGCAACAGATTGATATTGAAATTCCAATTTTGCAGCGCGAACAACTGGCTGGTGCCGACCACTCTGGCGACATTGCAGAATTGCAATCTGAGCGGGAGCGTATCAATGCCGATAAAGAGCAATTAGAAGCACGATGGCAACAAGAACTTGCTCTTTCAAAAGAATATAAGGAAATACAAAAGACAATGGAAGAAATGGCAGGCATCAACGCCGAGCCGGGCGACAAACCAGAAACAATTCCCGATATGAGCGAGCTCAACAAAAGAGCAGAAGAAATTCGCACCAAATTATCTGCAATTCAAGGAGATGATCCAATGGTCCCTCTATTGGTCGACACGCATACAATTGCCTCAATAATCGGCGATTGGACAGGTATTCCGGTAGGAAAAATGGTGGCAGACGAAATTCAGAACATATTGCGCATCTCTGAAAAAATGCGCGAACGAGTCGTCGGACAAGATCATGCCCTCGATATTATTGCCAAGCGCATACAAACATCGAAAGCAGAATTAACCGACCCAGGCAAACCGATTGGCGTATTTCTGCTGACAGGTACAAGCGGCGTAGGCAAGACAGAAACGGCTGTCACTTTAGCTGAAATTCTCTATGGTGGCGAGCGAAATTTAATTAGCATAAATATGTCAGAATACCAAGAAGCACATACGGTCTCTTCTTTGAAAGGTTCACCTCCGGGCTATGTGGGTTACGGACAAGGTGGCGTGCTGACCGAAGCTGTGAGGCGCAATCCCTACAGTGTAGTGCTTCTTGACGAAGTGGAAAAGGCGCATCCTGACGTTATGGAACTATTTTATCAGGTGTTTGACAAAGGCGTTATGGAGGACGGCGAAGGTGTACAAATAAACTTTCGCAATACAGTAATAATACTCACTACAAATATCGGAACAGACACGATATTCAAGGCCTGTTCACTTCCTCAAATGCCAGATGTGGAAACTTTGGTGGAATATCTTCGGCCCGATCTGATGCGTGCCTTCAAGCCAGCTCTCGTAGGGCGCATGACTATTGTGCCGTTTTATCCGCTTGATGATGAAATCATGAAAGATATTGTACGACTCAAAATTCGGAAAATACAGCGTCGCTTTGCTGAAAATCATCACGCTGAGTTGAGCTACGACGATGCTATTGTCAGTGCAATTGTTCAACGATGCACTGAATCTGACACAGGAGCTCGCGCAGCCGATAATATTTTAAGCAATAATGTGCTGCCAACGCTTTCCATGTTGATTTTAGAGAGAATGGTTGATGAGAGACCTTTTACGAACGCGCACATAGCACTTGCAGACAATGGTCATTTCATCTATAGATTTGATGACGAAATAGAACCAATTAAAAAAACAGAAAATTAAAACAGATGAGCCCACTCCAGAAAGATATTTTATAAATTGCAGACAAAAGATTCGCTATTTTTCAAAAAAATATATCTTCTATAAGCGACGGATTCAACACTGGAGTGCAACAGATTTGTAATTATCAGTAAATACTTGAATTGGAGTTTTCCATCCAAGTGTTTTACTTGGACGGTTGTTTAGTCGTCTCATTGCCTCTGAAAGTTCAGAGTATTCTACTGATAGAAGCTCTCGCTTTTTAGGGAAATACTGTCTGATTAGTCTGTTGGTATTCTCGTTTGTTCCGCGCTCCAATGAGTGATATGGATGGCTAAAATATGCTTCGGCTGATAATGATTTCGCGATGGTTTCATGGTTGCTAAACTCTTTGCCGTTATCAAGTACCAGTGTGCAAATCTGCTGTTTGCACGGCATAAGCAAGTCAATAATGGTTGATGTGACGACATTCAGATGCTTTGCTTGCAACAGATGCTATAAGCGTTATGCGACTCTTGCGTTCGACTAAGCTGACTAACGCTCCCTT
>JBDHXA010000136.1:0-3329 GCA_039810485.1 Chlorobiota bacterium
CTTGCCGTTGCATCGCTTCCGATATTTCTTTCGCGCATGGCGAAGATGCTGGTAAAGCGTGCCTGACGCTTTCTTGTCCTACCATATATATTGATAAATACGCTCATGACTGATGCTATAGCCGATGCGCAAAAGATCGTGTGAAATCTGTTCTGGACTCAAGTCGAAACATAGTTAATCCTCTACAATAGAGAGTAGCTCACCTTTGAATTTGAGGGCTTTGCCTTGTCGCCTGTTGCGCTCTTGATATTTCGATTGTGCTTGCTTATGCCTGTAGCCTCTTTCGCCTTTATTGCGGCGCAATTCACGACTGAGAGTAGAAGCTGAAACGCCAATATTTGCTGCAATGGTTCGTAATGAAACTTTATTCCTATGCATGATTTCAATTTCGTATCTTTGCTCTTGCGTTAGGTGTGTATAGCCGCTGGGCATATTGTGCTCCGTTTGTGATAAACTCGTCGTTGGGTTGTTGAACTATGACACTTAAACCAACTCTTTATTTATTTCATCCGTTGCACTTCACTCTTGAATCTGCGTGAGTAAAAACTGTACTTTTTCACCACATTTCCTTTGATTTTAAATATACCCGACTTTTCGGAGTGGGTTTATAATATATTGTGAGAAAATCAACACCATGCTTTGCTTCTAACTGACAATACATTGTTGGTTCTTTCATAATCTGTCAAAAAAATTGCTTACTTTTAATTGTCAAAATAGCTCAGAACACAACACTTTACTTATTGCAGTTTGCGTCTACTTATGAACTTGTATTACAACACGAATAGATTATGAATAGGAAACTATATAAATTTTTTACTGATGATCATCGCCGAATTGAGGAACTGCTTGACAAGGCAACAGAAATAAAAGGAGAGATAAACTTAGAGTATTACCATAAATTTCGCACTGGTTTGCTCAAGCATATCAAAATGGAAGAAAATATTCTGTTTCCTGCCGCACAAAGAGCAAACGGCGGAAATCCTATTCCGCTTGCCGCAAAACTGCGGCTCGATCACGGCGCGCTTACATCACTCATGGCTCCGCCTCCAACCGACGATATTGTTAAAGTAATACGCCATATTCTTTATTATCATGATATTGCAGAAGAAGAACCAGGAGGAATGTATGAAGTTTGCGAAAAACTGACAGAATCTCAAACTCAAGAGATTTTAAATCAACTCGCACAAACGCCTGAAGTACCGGTATTGAAGCATAATGCTTTGCCTTTTGTATTCGAAGCGGCTAAACGCTCGCTTCTTCGCGCCGGCTATGATTTCGATGCTATTGCGCAGTCGAAAGAAAATTATTAAAGCTATGATAATCAGATGATTAACATATATTTTCTGTTATATTTTATCTAATGCCTGACTGATATCGCTTATAATGTCTTCGTAGTTTTCAACACCGATGGATAACCGAATCATTTTTTCGGTTAT
Source organism: Chlorobiota bacterium (assembly GCA_039810485.1). Lineage (GTDB taxonomy): Bacteria > Bacteroidota > Ignavibacteria > Kapaibacteriales > UBA961 > JADZAA01. The sequence continues at coordinate 1,437 of JBDHXA010000136.1, forward strand.
TGAAAATTTTGCTTTTTCATTATCATCCACATCGCAATGCGTCATAGTGTCGGGATGTTCTGCCAAACTTTCTGTACTTCCCAAACTCACAGCAAGTTTTATAAGCTTAAGGTTGTTAAGAAAAATGAACGCCTCTTTTTCACCGCCTGCCACATCGAAGGAAATCATGGCGCCGTTTGTTTTGCACTGCTTTTTTTTGATGGCATATTGAGGTGTGTTTACCGCAATATTTCCCAAATAATACACTTTTTCCACTTTTGGATGATTTTTGAGAAATTCCGCTGCATGAGCAGCGTTTGCCGCCTGAATGTCCATTCTTGCTTTTAGTGTTTCCAAACTGCGCAAGAGCAGCCAGCCGGTATGCGGGCTTGCCATATTTCCCAAAAATGTACGCATTGTTTTTACACGCTGCATTAGGTTTTTTCTGCCTAAGCATGCTCCGGCTATAACATCGCTATGGCCGCCTATGTATTTTGTAGCGGAATACAATACAAGATCGGCACCGTGCTGCAATGGATGCTGCCAAAGCGGTCCCATATAAGTATTGTCAACTGCAACATACACTTCTTTTTTATTTTTTGAAAAATGGAGGGCAATTTCTTTTGCAACCTCAATATCTATCAAATCGTTGGTTGGATTTGCCGGCGTTTCTATGTAAATCAAGGCAAGTTTATCTGCAAGACCGCTATTTTGCACAAGTTGAAGTACTTCATCCTTGCCGCCTTGCGATGCGTGAAATTCCAAAACGTGAATATCGAATTTTTTAAGAATTTTCTTTATGAAATGATCGCTGCCGCCATAAAGCGGACTGCTTATGAGCAAGAGATCGCCCGGCTTCAAAAATTCTAGCAAAACTGTTGTTATGGCAGCCATTCCGCTTTCAAACACTGCACATTCTTCTGCTTTATCCCACAATGTCAGACGATTCTCCAAAATTTCCAAATCTGGATTGTTTATGCGGCTGTAAATCAAACCCAATTCTTCTTTATCACCCTTTTCGCGATGACCATATGCTATTTCAAAGAATGCCTTGCCTTCTTCCGCGCTTTTGAAGGCAAAAGTAGACGTCATGAAAATAGGACATTTGATAGATCCCTCAGAAAGTTCTGGCTTAAATCCGTATGACATCATCAAACTTTCCGGCTTCATAGTATTCTTTCTCTAAAATTCACAAAACTGAAAAAAACGCTTTTTCAAATATACAGATTTTTTTAACCGTAGTGTGTAAATGTGTAAAATGTGATGTTGTCTGAACTGGGTAATTGTCTGAATCAGGATTGAAGATTGTCTGAATTAGGGTTTTTGGGATTTTGGGATTGTAGGGTTGTCTGAATTAGGATTTTTAGGATTTTGGGATTGTTGGATTGAAGATTGTAGGATTACTTTGCTTTGTTTGCTTGTATTTTTCTCTTTGCATGATATTTTTACCTCAATACCTTTTGAGCAGAAAATTATTTAGATGTTGTTAAATTTTTCTTGAATGAATTTTTTACTTTTTACTTCTTTTAACTCAGAATAAACCTTCGTTAATAGTGTTAGAGGTAGATTATCTCTTTTTCAAAAGATATCAATCATATAAATGAGCCCACTCCGAAAAGTCGGATAAAAAAAACATAGATAATCAGCTGTTAAATTGCAATATCGCATTTGTTTTCAAACTAACAGAAAAATATGGTAATACTTGTTGATAAATATAGTTGCATATTTCGCTTATTTTTATTACATTTGCCATGTATTGCAACTACTTAGCGTGCATTTATTATGTTCAGAAAATCAAACTCTCATCCGCAAATGAACATTTTTACTAATGTTCATGCAATGCTTCGAGAAAACGAGTGCAAAATCTATGACAACCCTAAACATTGGCATAATATCTTCCGTGAGCATCTACTC
>JBDHXA010000137.1:0-2934 GCA_039810485.1 Chlorobiota bacterium
TGGGTTGTTGAACTATGACACTTAAACCAACTCTTTATTTATTTCATCCGTTGCACTTCACTGTTGAATCTGCGGCTGATATATTAGGAATTTTATTAACATAAAATAAGAGAATTAGCTCTATGCACTGCTAAATGACAATAAAAGGCTTAAATGCAAGATAATATCAAAAATATGTAGGATAAATCTATGAGCTGCTCGCCAAAAGCGTAAGTTTTAATGACAATGATTTGCAATTTTATTGAAAATTTCAAAATATCGGCGTATCTTTGCACTCTTATTTTCGATATTAATGTAATATAGGATAGTTACAATGTCTAAGAAATGCGAATTAACTGGCAAAACTGTGCGATATGGCAATAATGTTTCGCACGCTAATAACAAAACACGCCGCCGCTGGCTGCCAAATCTACAAAGAAAACGCATCTGGAATGCTGAAGAAGGCCGCTGGATTACTATGCGCATTTCAACAAGCGCACTCCGCACTTTAGATAAAAAGGGACTTTCGGCAATGATGAAGGAATACGCTAAAAATTAGCCGTAAGAACAAGTCTTTTTTTAGAATATATGCAACGGCTTGCGCATTATGGCGCAAGTCGTTTTTTTATTTGATATCGTTTAGATTGGCTTATGTATATGTTGATTAGCGCAAGGATTTTATTCTAAGCGACAAGATTTTCATTCCACAAAAACAAGCCGATTTTTCGTATTTTCGGAAAATAATAAAGAATAGTTCGCTGAGCAATAAATCACTTGCAAAACATTATGGATCAAGAACAATTTATGCAGTACGACGGCAAATCACAGTTTTCATCGTTAAACTCAGAAAATGCCAAGCAAAAAGTTGAGAGTGTTCGAAATGCGATAGAAAAGATTCATGCAGAAATGCGCAAAGCTATTGTCGGACAGCAGAATATGATAGAATTGCTTACAGCAGCTCTGCTCGTGGAAGGTCATGTGTTGATAGAAGGAGCGCCAGGCATTGCCAAAACTCTGACGGCAAAATGCTTGGCAAAAACCCTGAGCATTGGCTTCCAGCGCGTACAATTTACGCCTGATTTAATGCCGTCTGATTTGCTCGGAACTTCAATTTTCAACCCAAAAACTACTGATTTTGAGTTTCGGCGCGGCCCCTTGTTCTCTAATGTGATATTGATTGACGAAATTAACCGCGCGCCTGCCAAAACGCAATCGGCGCTCTTTGAAGTGATGGAAGAGCGGCAAATAACGGTAGATGGAACAACTTATCCAATGGCAAGACCATTCATTGCGCTTGCAACACAAAACCCAATTGATCAAGAAGGCACATATCGGCTGCCCGAGGCTCAATTAGACCGGTTTCTGTTCAAAATTGAAGTTGGTTATCCAAACGCCGACGAAGAAACAAGAATATTGCTTGAGCATCACTCCCGCAAACACTCCGCCGCCGAGCCGGATATATTGCCGGTTTTGACAGGTGCAGACATTTTAAATTTTCGGGATATTGTGCATGCGCTTCATATAGATGAAAAAATTCTTCGCTATATCAGCGCAATTGTTGTGCAGACGCGCAATAATCCTGCGCTGTATCTTGGAGCGTCGCCGCGCGCTTCGCTAGGCATTATGTCGGCAGCAAAAGCTTTTGCAGCCATGCGCGGAGGCGATTTTGTAACGCCAGAAGATGTTAAGGATACAGCGGTTTCTGTATTGCGTCATCGAGTGTTGCTGACGCCAGAAAAAGAAATGGAAGGCGAGACACCGGAACGCATTATTCGACAGGCAATTGAACGAGTTGAGGTGCCGAGATGAACAGCTACGACATAACTATTATAGGCGCGGGGCCAGCCGGAATTGCATGTGCCATCGAAGCCCAAAAACGCGGCTTGTCGGCCATTGTAATTGAAAAAGGAGGCATAGCCGATGCAATCAGGAAATTTCCAGTCAATATGACTTTCTTTTCAACGCCTGATTTGCTCGAGCTTGATGATATTCCATTCACAACGACAAATATGCGGCCAACTCGCTCGGAAGTATTGCGATACTATGCCAAAGCATCCGCTTACCGTTCTGTCAAGTTCATGCTCCATGCCGAAGCATTGGGCGCAAAACCAATTTTCAGCAGCATATTTAACGTCGAAACAACAGACGGATACATTGAAACCAGCTGTATTATAATTGCAACAGGTTATTTTGGAACGCCAAATTTGCTGGGAATTCGCGGAGAAGATTTGCCGAATGTAACACATTATTACAAAGAACCCTATTTTTATACTGGTTCGAAAACTGCTGTAATCGGTGGCAGGAACTCTGCAGTAGAAACTGCGCTTGAACTTTTCAGGCATGGAGCCGAAGTTGCCATGATACATCGCGGAGAACGATTGGGCGATTCTGTAAAGTATTGGATAAGACCTGATATTGAAAATCGTTTGAAAAAAGGTGAGATTACTGCCTATTTTTCATCAGTTGTCGAAGAAATTTATCCTGATCATCTTCTAATGCGTTCTCTCAAAAATAATGAATACAAGGAGTTGCCGATAAATTTTGTCATCGCTCACACAGGATATCGCCCTGATGTAAAACTGCTGAAATACTTCGGGATAGAAACCGATTCACACACGCTTATTCCCGTCCACAATCCCCTTACGTTTGAAACAAATATCCCGCGAATTTACGTTGCCGGATCAGTGCTTTGCGGATGCCAAACATTTAATATATGAGCCCCCTCTTAAAAGGGGGTTTATTTTATTGAAGGAAGTTAAAATAAAGATAATAAAATTCTTTATTTTATTTAAAAGTCCATGCAAAACAACAATATGTGATCTATGATGATAATAATTGTCGGAGCTTTGATTGAAACCGGCATATTTCTGCCAGATATATGCGATAATAATCGATTCTTATGCGATTTCTGGCGCCCTTTGACATGGCTCTGCCACGAAGTTGGCTATGCGAACG
>JBDHXA010000138.1:0-2929 GCA_039810485.1 Chlorobiota bacterium
GCTCTTGCGTTAGGTGTGTATAGCCGCTGGGCATATTGTGCTCCGTTTGTGATAAACTCGTCGTTGGGTTGTTGAATTATGACACTTAAACCAACTCTTTATTTATTTCATCCGTTGCACTTCAGTGTTGAATCTGCGAAAAGTCAAATTCTTTTCAACATTCTTATTGTCTATCTGCATAACAGACTTTATTGATTAAGTGAATGATTACTTTTACTATTGAAGTATAAGCTTAACTTCCAATTGATTTTTTGTTGCTTATTTGCTATTCATTATTCTAAATTATGGACTCGTTAGTTGGTATTCCAACATAGAATATTTAGAATTTACTTAAAACTAAACATAATAGACAATGGCGACGGAAAATTGATGTATCTATGATGCAGTATTAGAGTGCAACCGCTTTATATTGAGAAAAACGCAGCGCTATAAATGAAACGTATTTACAAAATCGTCAAGAAAACTTTACTTTTTTCTTGCTCATAGCTGCGTTTTAGTATATGCCTTTTTCGTTTGAAATTACTATTCTTTCCGTAGAAAACACGATATTTGTGTAAAATTATACACAGTTTTGGCGATTCACTTCGCTTTTTTTGTATCACATCAGGTATATATTCAATGATGTCAGTCGAAGAACTTCGTGCTTCGCTTGCCAATGCCGGGCTGGCGCATGTAGAAGAATTGTATTACAACCTTTCGGCAGCAGAACTCTATGAACATGCCATTACTTTTGACGAGGCAGCCCTCTCAGAACACGGTGCTTTGGTTGCGATAACAGCGCCGCACACAGGGCGCAGCGCCAATGACAAATTTGTAGTTGATGAACCTTCCAGCACAAACAATGTTTGGTGGGGAAAGGTCAATAAAAAATTTCCGCTAGAAAAATTTAACTCTCTCAAAGCACGAGTATGCGCTTTTTTACAAGGTCATGATTTGTACGTGCTTGACTGCATGGCCGGCTCTGACGATAAGTTTCGTTTGCCTGTTCGTGTCATTTCACAAAAGGCATGGCACAATCTTTTTGCCAAGAATATGTTTATCGAAGCAACAGAATCAGAATTACAAAACTTTGCGCCCGGATTTACGATTATTCATGCGCCTGATTTCAAAGCCGATCCTGCAATTGACGGCACAAGAAGCGAAACTTTCATTATACTCGACTTTTCACAAAAGACAGTTATCATCGGCGGCACTCAATACGCTGGTGAAGTGAAAAAATCCATTTTTACAGTTCTGAATTATCTCTTGCCGCTCGAAGGTGTTATGAGCATGCATTGCTCTGCCAATATCGGCAAAGATGGCGATACCGCCTTATTCTTTGGTCTGTCAGGAACAGGTAAAACTACGCTTTCGACTGACCCGGAGCGGGCACTTATCGGCGATGATGAGCATGGCTGGAGCAATGAGGGCACTTTCAATATTGAAGGCGGCTGCTATGCAAAAGTTATCAATCTTTCAGAAGAAGCAGAGCCAATCATATATAATACCACACGAATATTTGGTACGATCCTCGAAAATGTTGTGATGGATCCCTATACTCGCAAAATTGATTATTTCGACGATAGCATTACCGAAAACACACGCGCTTCATATTCGCGTGAAGTGCTTGACGGCATTGTTGATTCGAATAAAGGCGGTCATCCAAAGAATATTTTCTTTTTAACATGCGACGCATTCGGCGTTATGCCGCCTATTGCGCGGCTTACGCCCGAGCAAGCAATGTATCATTTCTTAAGCGGATACACAGCCAAAGTTGCCGGTACGGAAAAGGGCGTTACCGAGCCGACAGCAACATTTAGCACTTGTTTTGGCGCGCCGTTTATGGTGCATCATCCAAAAGTATATGCCAATCTTCTTCGTGATAAAATCAATGCACATGGCGCTCAGGTTTGGCTGGTAAATACAGGTTGGAGCGGTGGAGGAGTAGGCGTAGGAAAACGCATGAAGATTACACATACACGCGCCTTGCTTCGTGCAGCTCTTTCGGGAGAACTCAATAATGTACAATTCGAGATTGAACCTTTCTTTGGGCTTAACATACCGACATCATGCAGCGGAGTTCCTTCTGAAACGCTCAATCCGAAAAAGACATGGAGCGATGCAAACGCTTACGATGCAAAGGCAAAACATCTTGTAGGGCTTTTCGAAGAGAATTATAAACAATTCGAATAAACACTTCATAATCGTTTTATAAAAGTCCGTTCTGACGCTGTTGGAACGGACTTTTTTTTGATGCTGTTTACTCATTACTTCACTTATTTATTGCAACGATTAGCATTTGATGTTCATATAAAACAAGTAATGATTTGTTTTGTTGAAACCTATAAAGAGTTAAAGTGTTGAAATAATATTTATTTTTGCATACTTTTTAGTTCTGTATTTTCCGAACTAATCGTAACTTTATGCTTTATTTACGCAAAAATACTATGACAACAACGCTAAAAGCCGAAAAAGAGGATTTGATTGAGAGCTTAGGAGTGTATCTAGAGCAAGAAAAGCAAACTCCTCCACTTGCAGCGAGAATTATGGCTATGCTCATAATAAACGGTAAAATCGGCACTACATTCGAGCAGCTTGTTGCAGAACTTGGTGCTAGCAAAAGCACAATATGCACGCATTTGAATAGTTTGACTGCGCAAGAACAAATTGTCTACTTCACAAAAAGTGGTGACAGAAAACGATATTACTCCATGGTGCCTGACTATATCGGATTTAAAATAAGAACATTAATTGCAAAGTTCCAAAAAGAAATAGAGTTACAACAGAAAATAATCAAATTTAAAAATGACTTTAACACACTTTGTTCAGAGCATTCCTATCCGATTGAAATTCACAAAGAAATTTTGGAATATTTAAGGAGGGTTCTATAATTTATCACATTGTTAATAAAGTAATTATATGTATATTTGGTTATAATTTAACACGGAAC
>JBDHXA010000139.1:0-2908 GCA_039810485.1 Chlorobiota bacterium
TGCATAAATCGAAAAATCTCTAACAATATTAATATGTTATAGATTTAGCGATTTTATGTATTCTTATTAAAAATCAACCAGTTATTTGTATTTATGCAACAATGCCATATCCGTTGTGATCTTCAGCAAAAAATGGCTCATCATCATTTTCTTCTATAGACTTGGTCGTTAATTTATACGACGTTGTAAATATGCTGGTTCTAAATTGCTCAACATCAACCTCTTGATTCAGATGGAATCGAACAACTGGGGCGGGATATCCATACAGTTCATCATCCTCAAACCAGTAACCATAATCCTCACCTTCGATATGTGTGATTCCGTCATATAGAATTTCAATGCCTATAATCTTGGCTTCTTGATTCTCAATCCATTTGTTCCGGTTCCCAACAAATGCTCAGCGATAGGCATGTTCGTAAATCGCGCGGCTCATTTTTCGAAAACTGAGAAATATCTGGTATTTCTCCTTCTCCCTTCGTCAAAGGAAATCTTACAGTAATGTCGTCGCTCATAGTCATGGTAATCTCCTTAATATTGAAACCTAACGCTTCACACCAGCGGCGTAGCGAAGCGTAGTCCGCTGGATGTGATTGTTATGCTATCAGATCTTCTGCCTGTAAAAATTCAAAAAATTTGTCCAAAATTTTGTTATTGCGGTCAATTACTTGTTTCTCTTCAAATTCATCGTAACCGATGAGTTCGGCTATTTCGGCGACTTTACTCGGATCTTTGTAATTACCACGACGCTGTGCACCAATGTAAATTTTCTTCTTATCATCGAATCGGTAGTCTGACGCTTTAATATTTATACTACTTTCCAGCAATACTTTATTTCCCAATGAATCAAGATTATTTTCAGTTTTAAGTCCGCCCTCCATTTCTTGCCGCTTTTTAGAATAGATATGCTCCAAATGAAAAATTTCATTCAAACCTAGAAGGTTTTGATTTGGAAAAGTAAAGGCGTACCAAGTAATCATTGAGCGTGTTGCACCCCTCTGATTAGTGAAAACATAATTTTCAAAAGAAGTGCGTGCTTGTGCTTTGTTAAATTTGTATTTAGAAAATGTTACATCACTGCCTTTTACAATACTAACCATTTCATCATATACAGGTGTACGCAATGCATTAACTCCAGGGTTGGTAATAGCGTAAGCAAAAATGAAAGCGGTTATTTTATCCAAAAATGTGCAGAACTTTACGTCCTCAAGCATTCCATCATCGGTTCTATTTTGCAAAAAATATACTGATGTTATGTGCTGCCACATACCATTCGGTGCATAATTAAGCACAAAAAACTTCTTGAGAACATTATCCGAAAACCGATTTTTGTCTTGATCAGCCACACTTTCCCAAAACAAAGCAAGGGCTTTCAGCTCATCAATGGTATGAGATTGTTTCAGATACTGATATTTATTACGCTCATAAAATTTTCGCAGAGCTTCAGTTGTTGAGCTTTTATTCCCTTCTTTCGCACGTAAAAAATACATATAACGCGCAAATAGCTCATCCATCGGTGTGCCAGTAATTGGCTTGAAAACTGAAGTTGTTATTTCTTCCAGCTTTTTCCACTCAGCAATAAATTCATCTTTATTACCGGTGGAACCATAATATTTATAAAATTGAGCTTTGAAAATATCTGCATCTGATAGCGGAAGCCCACGATCATTAAGAGTAGAGAAAATGCGAAGAGCAGTGTCCTGTGACTCAGCCTCAATAGGAAGAAGGATGCAATTACCCAAAATACGGGCGGGCAAATAAGGGAAATAAGCTGGAAAAGTCTGTAAAAAATCATCAATTTTTTTCTGGAAAAATTGATAGTTTAAAACATATTGGCTCTTACTACCTTGTTTAACTATTCCTGTACGAAGCAGTTCAAGAAATTCTTCCTTATCACTATCAGTCGCTACTTCAGAATCAATTTTAAGTGTATTTTTATCGGCGTTATCGAACTCATTAGTTTTCCAAATACACTTTTCAATACGAGCGTGGGTACTTTTTGAGTTGCTGTCCTGCATATTAGCGAATTTGTCATAAAAAGCCCGCAAAAGAAGCATAAGCGTTGTTAGTCGCTGCTGACCATCAATAACCTCTGATTTACCGTCTTCGTTTTTATAGGTAACAATAGAGCCAAGAAAATACTCTTCATTTTTATCAAATTCATCGCAATTGTTATCAGGGAATGAGAATGAAAAAATATCATCCCAAAGGGTTTGGCATTGTTCTTCATTCCATGCATAAGGGCGCTGATAGTCGGGAATAAGAAAATCTGTTCTTTTATCCGAAAACAGATCGATAATTGCTTTCTGATCTACATGTAGTTTTGACATTTCTTACCCTATTGTTGAGAAGCATAACGACCTACTTCACCTGCCTCGCGACGCGGGGTCAGGTGCAAGCCCCAGTTAGGCTAGTTAAATTGTGTTGCTTAACTTAAGCAGATCCATTGCTTCCTCCATTACTTTTCCCACCAGTTAGTATAGCAATAGCTACGGCACCAACAATTGCAAATGCACCACCTATAAACTCCACCCACTTTTTATTCTTATGTGATTTATTTGATTTGCAAGCAGGGCATAAATCTTTTTCTTCTTGTTCCAGAGAACGTCCACACTCTTGACAACTGTTCATTTTAATTCTCCAATAGTTCGATGGGCTTTAGTTCTATCTCAATACAATCAAATTCACCATTTGCAAGCAAATTGCATCTATTGATTTGATTAATAAAGACAGGAACATCTTTTAAGAAACTCATCCATGATGCTTCAGGAGGTGTATTTCCTTTGCCTTTAAACGGCACTAATCGTGCTTTTTTGACGGCATTTTCAATCCCGCAAGACTGAAGATTTGAAAGGTTTTTTATTAAAGTTGATGCTGCTGCCTTTGGCTCATTTATCACTATAAAGCATTC
>JBDHXA010000140.1:0-2898 GCA_039810485.1 Chlorobiota bacterium
TGGGTTGTTGAACTATGACACTTAAACCAACTCTTTATTTATTTCATCCGTTGCACTTCACTGTTGAATCTGCGAAGCATTAACTTTGATTGATCATAAGATAATCCTGTCCTAAACGATTTTTATAGTTGCTCCCCTATCTTGTAGATATTAGCTTTCAAGAGGTAAAACTGCTAAAATTAAAATAGAACCCCTTGTATATCTTTCTGTAGGGGTTCTGGAGGAGGTTCAAAGGGTCTATCTATCCATTTTTGTAGGCTGATTTTTACAAATAGGTTCAATCGAATGAATGCCATTAGATTTGACAAATGCCAATCATATTTAGCCAAAGCTTTTAATGCTTGAGCCCACTCCGAAAAGTCGGATATATTTCAAATCAAAGAAAACATGGTGAAAATGTACAGTTTTTACTCGTTTTATAAGAGAAAAACGGCAAAAAAGCGACTTTTTTAGCTCTTAGAAGAGATATTTTTTTGAAAAACAGCGAATCTTTCATCTGCAATTTTTATAAAATACCTTTTCGGTGTGGGCTCATAGTTATTTCATTAACTATTTCTGTACAAAGAGCAAAAGCGCAACATTCTTCAATTTGTGCTGATACTAATTGTCATGATACTACAACAATTGTTTATTTGCCGTGTTTCTCGCAATGCCCTATAACTGTACACTGGATTTGGAGAATTTGCAACGGAGAAAAAGAAATTATTATTGGCGTTATGAGTTGGAAATTTAACGACCCAATTTGCAGCACACTTACGAATTACGCATTCCCAACCGGATTTCCTATTGGGGATCAATTTGCTATGGAAGAAATAATTAGACAATGTTTTAATCAAATAGTGCTAAATGATTTTATGAATGAATATAACACTTTGCCATCAAACTCGAAATATATTCTTGAATGTCCTAATAATGGAAAAAAGTATTTGAGCACTTATAGTACTTGCAATGAGAAATGCATATATGCTTCGCCACCCAACGAATATGGCTTATTTTCAGTATATTATACTCCAAGAGCTTGCGGACAAGAATGTTGTAAAATTACTCGAACCTTGTGTTATAATAAAATATACAACAGGGTTGATATAATTGAAAAAAGAGAAAAAACCGGTTACTCACAGCCATTTCAATGCAACCCTCGATTAGACCCTTGTCCTTCTGTAATATATTTGGATTCTTCACCAACGAATACGACTGGCATACCGTACAATAATTTCGGACATACCGATTGTGCAAGCTTTTGCGAATAATAGTTTTTTATACATATAAATAATACCAAACAAAATATCAATAAAATAAAGGGAACAGCGGTGAAAACAAAACAATTCTTTTATGTTTTTTACATTTCTTTATTTCTTCTTGCTTTTTGTCACGAATTCATTTTATTGGCAGGAGAGTCGCCCGCGCTTCAATGGGAAATAAAGATTTCACAGTCCGATTATATGAACGATATCAAGCGTTTTTCAATGGCTTCGGATGGCTAGGTGTTAATCATTGGATCATACAGAGCAGGAGATTACACTACAGCTGCAGCGTTATCGCCCGATGATGGCAAAATACTATGGAGCGCAGTAATGGGAGCCGATACGCTTCGCATTGGTGTTACTATTGAAGATATACCCAATAGAGGCATAACAATTGCAGGGTTTGCAAATGCCACTAATTCGCGCTCGCCTCTTGTTTACCGTCCTTTCATTGCATCGCTTTCTAAGAACAAAAATGAGTTTATATTTCCTGAACTTCAAAATACGAATCATAGCGCTTATTTTTTCTCTGATGACCGAAGCATCACAATAACGCGAGATGGAGGATTTGCAACATTAAGCGCCGAGCCGTATCAAGGGCTGCACATTATCAATCTCCGCAAATTTGATTCAACCGGAGAATTTCAATTCGAAAAGCTTTATGATACGCTTCAGTCATCAGACCAAAAAATTATTTTATCGTTTATAGAAACAAAAGACAAAGGATTCGCAGCTTTGTACACACATGACTATTCGCGCCCTGACTCTATGTTCTTTTATAAAGTTATCAGCGTCAGGCGAGCTAATTTGGAGATATAGAGTTCAAAACTCGCCCCAAAATTTTACTCGCGGCTGCCTGCTTGAAAATCAAGACGGAACGCTAACGACTATTACATCCGCATTTACCGGATACATGCCTTATCAAGGAGCTATTTATCGCCGCGATTATTCATCCGATGGAGTTTTGCTAAAAACTAATACTTATTTCGGAAATACTCTTACCAATATTTATTCGGCTGCACTCATGCCTGATGGCGGAGTAGCTATGGTCGGGAAAACATTCAATTATTCTCAAGCATCTCTCACAGCTCCTGGAGATTCGATGCAATTTATTGCATTACGCACAGATGCAAATGGAAATGAACTTTGGAAAAAAATATGGGGATCGCCTGTAAGCATAGACCAATTGAGTTCAGTTGCTGTTGGCAGCGACAGCGCCATCTATGTTGGAGGATACAACGTTACTCCGGTAAAAGGCGGATATGTTGCAAAGATTGTGGAGAATGTTTCAGACGTTAATGAATCTATAAATCATCAGAGCGAGTTAGCTGTTTCTCCCAATCCCGCTAGCGAACATTTTTTTGTTTCCGCACCCGCGGGCGCCGCCATTGCGGTGCGCGATGTTTTCGGCAGATTGCTCTACGCCGGCGCTAGCGGTGAAATTTCCTCCGTCGGCTGGACGGCAGGCGTTTATTTTGTCGAGTCGGCGTCTGGTGATAGAAAATACATTGAAAAACTGATAATCCGCCGCTAAATATTGCCAGAATCTTAAATATTTGCCTCTGTTCACGATACGTAAATCACAATAGGAACAGGGGCAATTTCATGCAGCGGCGCTTTTCCCTAAGTTTCGGCGTCGCACGGAGCAGAAGTC